>JBCCVY010000010.1:0-23797 GCA_039194725.1 Pseudomonadota bacterium | reverse complement strand
GCTCATCCTTGCCCAACCAGCCGCGGTCAGACAGGCTTGAGAACGAAGTCCACGCTCAGGCTTGTGTCTTGAGCGCTCGACATTATGGGACGCAGAAACACGGTTTCGAAGTCGCCGCTGTCATAGGCAAGGTGACCATGTGGCTGGCCAAAGGCGGGAACGATCTGCGGCATCTCTAGGCGGAACTCACCGTTCTCGTCAGTGAGTGTGGCACCGTGGCTGTGCGGGTCACGCTCGTGACCTTCGGTCGTGTGCGCCCAGATCTGAATGCGCTGACCCGGCAGCGGTGCGCCATCGCCGGCGCGGCGCACTGTGCCCGACATCCAGAAGCCACCGCCGCCGATCCGTTCCACAATGGGTGCGTTGGGCAGGTAATTGTTTGCCCCGCCACGCATTGTGGGGGTCGGTGCAAGACCTTGCGCGCGCGCAGAGATTGTCGGGACAAGGAGGCCGGAAACAGCAGTCATACCAGTAGCGATAAGGGTTCGACGGTCAAGCAGAACATTTGTCATACAGGTTTCTCCCATCGGATGTGGGGTCGGCTGTCCGATAAAGAACCAGCCGACAGTGATGCTAAACAAATATAGCTTGTTTACGGCGATTTTCGAGCCCGTGGATGTCGACAGCGCAATAAACCTCGCTCACCAATTCGTGAGTAGCGACCCAGCTGGTTGGCGGAGCTAGGTCGCAGAAATTGTAAACCTTGCCGATCAGGAGTTCCGCGACAACGACATGCCGGCATGATCAGTCCCGCCCCGGCGCAACCGGTTGCGTCACGCCGATCTTGCGTTTGCGCGATCTGAACTGGGCAAGCACTGCGCCGGCTATCACCAGTACGGCGCCTGCAATGTGCTGGCCGGTGACGATGGCGCCGCCAACTGCCGCCAGGGCGATAACGTAGAACGGCACCATATTGTGGTGCATTGCGGCAACGGTTACGCCTACCGCCCTGCCCGTCCACAACCACAAAACCGACGACAGGCCCACTGAAATGCCCGCCATGGCCACGACCAGTCCCAGAGTTGCAGGAGCAAGGTCCACGGCGATTGTGTGTCCCGATGCAGCAAAGGCCGCCAGGATAATGGCACAGGGAACAACGCTGATCATCATGCTGACAGCGACTTTGGAGATGTCGGGCACCGGTGCAAACGCGACAACAAGCTGGCGCGTGTACCAGACATAGGCAATGACACCGGCAAGCGTGAACAACACCCCCGTCAACGAGCCCCCACCGCCGCTGCCCTGCGCCGACACGGTGCTGGTCAGTACACCTCCTGATACCGTCAGCGCGATGGCCAGCGTGAACTTCAGGCCGGGTTTTTCCAACCCTTCCCACCATCCCATCAGGGCTGAGAATATCGGCATGGCAGACACGATGACCGCAGCAGACACGGCATCGATACGCGACTGGCCGATGATAAAAAACAGACCGGAGAGGGCGAACACAAGCGAGATCATCACAAAGCGCCGATTCCTGGCCAGATCAAGCATGGCGCGAGCCTGTCCCAGCGCCAGCCCTACGGAGGCTACGGTCATGCCCGCCAGGCCCATGCGCACTGGCGCCAGGGCAAGCGGATCCCAGGATTTCAGAATGGCGACGGACAACGGAAAGTGCAGTGACCACACGATCATGCATACGATGCCGGCCAGATTGCCCCTGATGACATTGCGATCCATGCACACTCCCGGCCCGCGCCGCTGGAAACCCAAGATCGTAAGCCTGTCATGCAACCTCGGGGGTTGACCAGACTGCCTGCCATCAGACACTAATGGTACGCAAGATCAAACGTTACGCCCTATCCCGCCCCAGGAGCCAATCCAGCGATGAAACCGTTTTTCGTTCAGATAAAGTGTGAACTGGGCAAGGCCTATGAAGTCGCCACCGAACTGGCGGATTCCGAGATCGCCTCGGAAGTGTATTCCACCGCCGGCGGCTGGGATCTGCTGGTCAAATTCTACCTGCAGGACGGAGATGACGTTGGCCATTTCATCAATGAAAAGGTCCACTCCATCGCCGGTGTGAAAGACACCTACACAATCGTCACCTACCGCGCCTTCTAAAAGCAACAATGTCCGGGCAGCCGAACAACGCTTCCGGCGGAACGGTTCTTGGTGTGCTGGTGCTGGACACCAGCTTCCCGCGCCCGCTCGGCGATATTGGCAATCCCGCCAGTTTCGATCATCCGGTGATCTATCGCCGCCTGCCCGGCGCGATCGTGTCGCGCATTGTGACCGATCAGCCATTGCCAGATAACCTGGTTGAGCAGTTCGTGAACCACGCCACAGCGCTCGAAGCAGCCGGCGCCACGGTGATCTCGACAAGTTGCGGGTTCCTGTTCCCCTTGCAGGAGCGGTTGCAGGCAGCCGTCGGCGTGCCGGTTGTCACGTCAGCCCTTTGCATGTTGCCCGTGTTGCGAAAACGACTGGCCGCGGACACCCCGATCGGCATTCTGACATTTGATGCAGACCGACTGTCATCACATCATATGCCCGAAAACGGTCCGGTCGTCATTGAGGGGCTGAAGGCCTCCGATCATCTTCATCGCGTCATTGCCGACGACCTAGCGGAACTGGACCAGAGCGAGGCCAGCAGCAATGTCGCCGATGCCATGGATCGCCTTTTGTCCCGCGAGCCAGGCTTACGGACGGTGGTGCTGGAGTGCACCAATCTGCCACCATATCGGCATAAGATCATGAAAAACGGCGATTTTTCAATTTTCGACATACACGACGCAATAAAACACTTGAAAAACGCACACAAAATATAGGTAAATTCTACAAACAGAAGTTGAAGCCTATAAATTGCTTGCCATGAGCAGCACCATGTAGTGACATTCGACCACGAGTTTCAAACCAGGGAGTAGACCATGACGAAACACCTCAAAATTGCTGCGCCGGTTGCCATTGCAGCCCTGACACTGTCCGCCAGCATCACACTGGCCGCCGACGTGAAATGGGATATGCCGATGGCCTATTCTGCATCCAACTACCACTCTGAAAACGGCGCCCAGTTTGCCAAGGAAGTCACAGAAGCGTCCGGCGGCAAGCTGGAAATCGTGACCCATCCCGGCGGCTCCCTGTTCAAGGGCGGTGAAATTTTCCGCGCCGTACGCACCGGCCAGGCCCCGATCGGAGAGCGGCTGATTTCTGCTTTGGGCAACGAGAACGCGCTGTTTGAAATTGACAGCCTGCCGTTCCTGGCCACCAGCTTTGCCGATGCGAAGAAGCTGTACGACGCAACCAAGCCTGAGCTGCAGAAGGTGCTGGCCGAGAAGGGCCTGACACTGCTCTATACGGTGCCGTGGCCGCCGCAGGGCCTGTATGCCAAGAAGGAAGTCACCGCGGCAGCCGACATGAAGGGGGTGACGTTCAGGGCCTATAATGCGGCCACGTCCCGCCTCGCCGAACTGATGGGCGCGGTTCCCACCAAGATCGAGGCTGCGGAACTGTCGCAAGCCTTCGCCACCGGTGCGGTTGAAAGCATGATCTCGTCCGGCTCGACCGGCTACGACCGCAAATTGTGGGAACATGCCTCGCACTGGTACAACATCCAGGCTTGGCTACCAAAGAACATGGTGATCGTCAACAATGACGCCTGGGCCAAGCTCGATGAGGCAACCCAGAAGGTCGTCATGGAAAAGGCCGCTGCAGCAGAAGCCCGCGGCTGGGCCAAGGCTGAAGAGCTTGCCAACTGGTATGTCGAGGAGCTCGCCAAGAACGGCATGACGGTTGGACCCGCCGGCGATCAGCTGAAAGCCGATTTTGCCAAGATTGGCGAGACCATGACCACGGAATGGCTGGCCAAGGCAGGTGACACCGGCAAGGCAGCCGTAGATGCCTACAAGGCGCAATAAGGGAAACGCCTGCTGAATCGTCTGATTTGGCAAACAAGACTCGAGGGGCGAGTGGACACATGAACGAATTTTTCACTCGCCTCGATAGGGCTCTTGAACGGTTGTATGTCTGGTCCGGTGCTGCCGCCGCCGTGTTTCTCACACTTGTCGGTGTTTGTGTCCTGACATCAATCGTCTCACGCCTGCTCGACATCTACGTGGCCGGCATCAACGAGTATTCCGGCTACGCCATGGCCGCGTCATCGTTCCTGGCGCTGGCCCACACCTTGCGCGAAGGCGGCCACATTCGTGTTGCGCTGGTGCGGTCGAAGTTGCGGCCCAAGGCCAAGCTGTGGCTTGAGGTCTGGTGCCTGCTGGTGGCGACCGCCATGAGCAGCTACCTGGCCTACTACCTGGTTTATCTCGCCTGGATCTCCTGGAAATTCGAGGAGAAGTCCGAAGGCGCCGCGGCAACGCTGTTGTGGTGGCCGCAGTCGATCATCGCCGTCGGCGCCATCGTTTTCGCCATTTCGGTCGCCCATGGCCTGGTGCGCGTGATCGTGCGTCGTGACCCTGATGCGGCGTCCGCTGCTCCGGCTGAACTGACGGCGGAGTGACAGATCATGGACGGTGTCGGGCTTACTCTCATCTTTCTCCTGGTCCTGTTCACGCTGCTCGGATCAAGCGTATGGATCGGCATATCCCTGCTCGCTGTCGCCTGGGTTGGCATGGAGCTGTTCACCACCCGACTGGTGGGTGACTCGATGGCGCTGACCATCTGGTCTGCGTCCTCGAGCTGGACGCTTACCGCCCTGCCCCTGTTTGTCTGGATGGGCGAGATTCTGTTCCGAACCAGGCTGTCGGAAAACCTGTTCAGAGGGCTGCAGCCCTGGCTGCACGGGCTGCCCGGCGGGCTTTTGCATGTCAACATCACCGGGTCGGCGATATTCGCCGCAATCTGCGGCTCGTCGGCGGCAACTGTTCTGACGGTCGGCAAGATGGCTGTGCCGGAACTGAAGCGCCGCAGTTATCCGGAAAAGATGATCATCGGCACGCTGGCCGGTGCCGGCACCCTGGGGCTTCTGATCCCGCCCTCGATCATCCTCATCATCTATGGCGTCACGGTCAATGAAAGCATCGTCAAGCTGTTCATTGCAGGGGTCATACCCGGCATCATGCTGGCCCTGATGTTCATGGGCTACGTGGCCATCTGGGATGTGCTGGGCGGACGCAAGGACCGCACCGACACCGCATCCTACACCATGTCGGACCGGCTCAAGGCGCTCGGCCAGCTGGCCCCGATCATGGGGTTGATCCTGTCGATCATGGGTTCCATCGCGTTCGGCTTTGCAACGGCTACCGAAGCCGCCGTGCTTGGTGTGCTCGGTGCATTCGCCATCTCCTGGCAACAGGGCCACCTCACCCGTGAAAGCTTCATTGCCTCGCTGATGGGAGCGACCCGGGTGTCCTGCATGATTGCCTTCATCCTGGCAGGGTCCGCCTTCCTGACCCTGGCCATGGGCTTCACCGGCCTGCCCCGCGCGGTGGCCGAATGGATTGCCGCCATGCAGTTGACGCCGGCCATGCTGATTGCCGTCCTGGCAATTTTCTACATCATATTGGGCTGCTTCCTGGACGGCATTTCGTCCATCGTGCTGACCATGGCGGTGGTCGAGCCGATTGCCCGCCAGGCCGGTTTTGACATGATCTGGTTCGGCATCTTCCTGACCATCGTCGTCGAGATCGCCCAGATCACACCACCCATCGGCTTCAACCTGTTCGTTCTGCAAGGCATGACCGGCCGCGACATGGACTTCATTGCAAGAGCGGCCCTGCCGATGTTTGCCCTGATGGTGCTGGGGGTTGTCATCATCTCCTTGTTCCCCGGCATCGCCACCTGGCTGCCGTCACTGATGTAGGCCGGCATGATCCGGGCCGGCCTCGAGTGGATCGGGCGATACGGAACCTTGCTGATGCCATTGGGCATAGTGATCGGATGCCTGGTCCAGCCGCTGGCCGCGCTGCTGCGCCCTACCCTGGCGATCTGTGTGTTCCTGATGCTGGCCGTCGTCCTGTCGCGGCTGGAAATCCAGCATGCCCTGGCACACCTGCGCAAACCGCGTGTCTTCCTGTGGTCGCTGGTATGGGCGTTTGTGGCCATGCCGGTCCTGTTCATCGCCGTGCTGCATGTCTTCCCGCAGTCGCCGGGCATCAACGCGGTGCTGCTCATCTATGCAACGTCACCACCCAATTTCGGTGCCGCGGCACTGGCGTTCATCATGGGGCTTGACGGGGCCCTGACGGTTGCGACCATCTTTGCCTCGACAGCACTGCACCCGATCATCACTCCGCTGTTCACCGAAGTGTTTGCCGAAGGAGCCATTGCCATATCAGGCCTTGATCTTGCGGTCCGGCTGGCCGCCCTGATCGGCGGCTCTTCACTGGCGGCATGGGCGCTGCGAACCTGGCTCGGCCCGGAACGGCGCAAGGCGTCGTCTGGCATTTTCGATGGCCTAAACGTGATTATCATGGTGGTGTTCGCCATTGCCCTGATGGACGGCATTCCGGCCCGCGTCATAGCGCAGCCCGCTTACGCGCTCGGCCTGGCCGTTCTGGCCACCGCCCTGCACATCGTGCTCAACCTGATCACAGTCGCCGCGTTCTGGCGGACTGGACGCCAGCGGGCCTATACCTTTGGCTACTCGCACTCAGGGCGCAACATCGCCGTTGTCATGAGTGTGCTCGGATCGGCAGCACCGGACGATGCCTGGCTGTTTTTCGCCATGCTGCAGTTCCCGATCTATTGCCTGCCCATGCTGCTGCGGGCGTTCTACCTGCGTGTATTGCCGCAGCAGAATTGACGCTGGGGTGCTAACCACGACTCAAGGACCATCTCGCAACCGTCGGCAAACTCGTACATACTGCCGGCATGAGATACCTGTCGCTCATATTGATTGCCATTGTGCAGCTCGCCGTCAGTGCCGCCCAGGCCATGGCGGCAGATGCGTCCGATCGCGCGATAATCGGGTTTTCCATGGACGGAAGCCACTTTGCCTTTGAGGAATATGGCGTCCAGGACGGCTCAGGGTTTCCCTATGCCAATATCTACATCATTGATTTGAAAAGCGACAAATGGGTCAAAGGCTCGCCGATCCGGGTCACCGTGCGCGATGAAAATGCCACTGCCCATGCCGCCCGGCACCAGGCGCTCACCGAAGCCGCTCCCCTGATCGAGAAATACGGCACGGTGCAGCCCATCAAGCTGCTGGCCAGCAATGCCGTCGGCGAGCGGGTCACCTCTCCGCACAAGATGACGTTCAAGCGCTTCCACAACCTGTCCACACTGTGGAGCGTGCAACTGACCGAAATCGATATCGAGCAGCCCGGTGAATGCAAACCTTACAGCCCCGTGCGGGGTTTTGCCCTGTCAACCAAGATTGAAGGCAAGGGACAGTCTGTCGAAGTCTACCGTGACAAGAAGTTGCCGAAGAGCCGGGGCTGCCCGGAGAGCTACAAGCTGGCCGACGTCATCGCATTCGGCGAGAATGAAAACGCCCCGGTCGTGGTGCTGGTGCACAAGCTGACCTTCGGTTTTGAGGGCCGCGACGCCCGCTTTATTGCAGTGCCGATCAAGTTACCTTCCTGGAGATAACCATCCCGCTTGTGTTGAGTGTCCCGGATGGCTCTGCTAGATCAACGCTGAATTCCGAGGGTCCGGACCCTATTCATTGAAAGCAGCTCAAGCATGATCCCGCGTTATACAAGGCCGGAAATGGCCGCCATCTGGTCGCCAGAACAGAAGTTTCGCATCTGGTTTGAAATCGAGGCTCATGCAGCAGATGCCCAGGCCGAACTTGGCGTGATTCCCGCCGAGGCGGCAAAAACCGTCTGGGACAAGGCCCGTGATGCGGAGTTTGACGTGGCCCGCATCGATGCAATTGAAGCGGAAGTCAAACACGACGTCATCGCGTTCCTCACCCATCTGTCCGAAATCGTCGGTCCCGAGGCCCGATTCGTGCACCAGGGCATGACCTCGTCTGACGTCCTGGATACCTGTTTCAACGTGCAGCTGGTGCGTGCGGCAGATCTGCTGCTGGAGGATCTGGACCTGTTGCTGGCAGCCCTGAAGAAACGTGCGCTGGAACACAAGGATACGCTGACGATCGGCCGCAGTCACGGCATCCATGCTGAACCGACCACGTTCGGACTGAAACTGGCCCAGGCCTATGCCGAATTTGCCCGCTGCAGGGAACGCTTGGAGTTTGCCCGCAAGGACGTGGCAACTTGTGCTATTTCCGGCGCGGTCGGCACCTTTGCCAACATCGACCCATCGGTCGAGGAACACGTGGCAAAGTCGATGGGTCTGGAAGTGGAGCCGGTGTCCACGCAGGTGATCCCCCGCGACCGTCATGCCATGTATTTCTCGGTGCTCGGCGTCATCGCATCGTCCGTGGAGCGGCTGGCGACCGAGGTGCGCCATTTGCAGCGCACCGAGGTCCTGGAGGTCGAAGAATTCTTCTCCGCCGGCCAGAAGGGGTCGTCGGCCATGCCGCACAAGCGCAATCCCGTATTGACCGAAAACCTCACCGGGCTCGCCCGCCTGGTCCGGTCAGCAACCACGCCGGCCATGGAAAACGTGGCACTATGGCATGAACGCGACATCTCGCACTCGTCGGTCGAGCGCGGCATCGGGCCAGACGCTACGGTGCATCTCGACTTTGCCCTGCGCCGGCTCACCGGCGTCATCGACAAGCTGCTGGTCTATCCCGACAACATGCAGGCCAATCTCGACCGGCTCGGTGGCCTGGTTCACTCGCAACGGGTCCTGCTGGCGCTGACCCAAAACGGCGTCAGCCGCGAGGACAGTTATCGCCTGGTGCAACGCAACGCCATGCCGGTCTGGCGTGGTGAAGGCAATTTCCTCGACCTGCTGAAAGCCGACGCGGATGTGAAGAAGGCCCTGTCAGATGCCGACCTCGAAGCCCTGTTCGACATGGGCTACCACACCAAGCACGTCGACACGATTTTCGCCCGCGTGTTTGGCTGACCGGTCATTTGAACTTGAGCTTTGAACCGTCAAACGTCGTGACCTGCGCGGCCATCAAGCCATCGCGTGTCACATAGGCGTCCGCGCCCTTGTACGGCTCTGCCAGAAAATCAGCATCCGCAACCCATTGCACGTTCAGCGTTCCATCGACTGAAAACGTGCTCAAGGTGGTGAACTTCAGTCCTCTCAAACCACCGTCGGCCTTGGATTTGCAGAAGCCTGCAAACAGTTTGCCGACCGCTTCGCGACCAACCGCCTCGGCACCATCAGGCAAGATGATGTGGACATCGTCCGGATACTGGGCCATCAGCCGGTTCCAGTCACAGGAATTCAAGGCATCGAGGTGTTCATCTACAACCTTTTGCGGACTGGCCTGCGGAACCAACGGCGGCAGTTTCATGTCATCGGCAACAGAAACTGCGGCGGTCAGAGAGACAATCGCCAGCCCTAAGACAAGTGACTTCATGATGGGGTTTCCTTCCAACATATCGACACCGCCCTCCAACGATGTTGTCAGAAAACCCGCTCCGGCAGATATCTTTCGGTCTCTATATCTGTCAGGTCCTCCCGCCCCAGGCCCCCAGGGTATGCGGATCATCGGCATTGAGCACCTCACGTCGCTGAACCAGGTCACCGGCATCGTCAATCAATGACGGCGTTACCGTTGTCAGCGCCTCGCGCACTTCATTGTTCCGAAGCGCCTGTTTGAGGGCCGCACCATTTACCGCCACGGCAGTGCCCCGCTCAATCCAGGCATAAACCTCACCGGACTCCTGATCCGCCAGCCTGACCGCATGCAGCTTGCGCAGGCACTCGTTCAGAAAACCGGTATTGCGTGAAGGCGACATGTCATCGTTCGACGGAAACACCTCGTCACGCGACGCTGCATCCACGTTGACCCGCTTGTAGCGCTCCACATTCAACATGGCCGGAATGTCGAAAATGTTGATCTCGCCGTTGAACCCGAAGGCGATGGTGCGCGGCCGGTCGCCCTTTTTCACCGAATTGTCGAGGAACTCGTAGTGGACCTGCTTGCCCTCACGCAGGGCCCAGGTGAAAAACAGGCCCGGCATGCCGGAAAACGCTTCGATATTGTGGTAGAGCAGATCATCCACCGCCTTGTAGCGGCCGACCTGCTGGCCCCGCAGCCAGGCGCGTTCCACGGTTTCTTCCGGCGGCGTGATCATGAAAAACATGTACACGACATCGCCAAACCGGGTCAGCAACCGGCCGCCCTGCGCCTCGGTGGTCTGCGGTGAAAAGCTGTCAAACCGGAAGCGGTCAATGAGCAGGTGCGGCATGTCTCCACGCGCCGCCTTCTCTGCCATGTAGTCATCCAGCTTGAGGTCGACGATCTCGATTTCATGGCCGGTCAGCGATCCTGCATAGCGCACCGCCTCGTCCAGCGACGCATAGTCCAGAAGGTACTTGCGGAAGATGTCGGGGCTGATCAGGGCGAAGTCGGTCCAGTCCAGGCCAAGCACTTCCGCCAGGTGCTTCTGTTGCGGGCGCAAGGTGCTCTTGCCGGCCGCAGACGCACCCTTTACGTTCATGATGACCGGCTTCTCACGGGCCGGCAAAATCTTGAAACCCTCCGCCCGTGCCGCAGACCGGACCAGTCCGGTAAGCCGATCACCGATAAACCTGCTGCCATGTCCATTGCCGAAGTCGCGCAACGCCAGTCCGGACAAAAGCTCCACATCTCCGACCAGCCGTCCGCGTTTGCCGACAACGATAGCCAGCGTACGCAACAGGCTTTGGTAGGCCGCTGCTTCTGCAGGGTCATCTGCTGCTGCAGCCATCTGCCAGCGCGCCACCAGATCATCCTCGCGGCTCCTGCCCGCCGGCGGCGGGCCGGATGAACCGGAAACGGCCTTGGACCTCCCGATCAGCCTGGACAACCATCCGCCGCGCCCCGCCTCCGGCCTGTCTGGCGGCGAACCGACGGAACCGCCGGCAAGGGCCATGTCCCCTTGTGTTCTGAACAGCTGTCTCGCGGTGCCGCAAAGCTCGTCAAACGCGGCAATGATGGCCGCGCGCTCCGGCGCCACATATTTCGACAATATTATGCCGACCATGCGCCGGAAATTGATGCCAAGATCTTCGTAGACCTTGCCGTCTGGAACCGACAGATCCGCCATCACCCGGATCAGCACTTCGTGCACAATCAGGCGTTCAGGCCGAAACGCCACCAGAGAATGCGGCGCAAGTCCGGTGAAGTCCGCCAGCTCACGTGCCTGCTGCAACGAGGTAGAGACATTTTCCGACCGGTAGATTGTGGCAAGCGGCAGGTAGCGTTCCGGAATCGCGGAACTAATGCCCGGAGACCACGGACCCGGCTTTTCAGAAATCGCGTCGTTCATGACAGCAACTCTACAACAAGGAAAAACCCTGCGGCCACAAGCATGGTCGCAGGGTCAAGATGCGGGCTGACCGGAAAGTACCGCAGATCAGTATCTGACCTTGATCAGGGTGTTCCTGCGGCCATGCCGCTTCACCAGATTGTAGAACTTGCGCGCATTCGCCGTGTGCAGGCGAATGCAGCCATGAGAAGCAGGACGGCCGAGACGCCGCACATAGTTGGTGCCGTGCACCGCATAGCCGCGGTTATAGAACACCGAATATGGCATTGGCGACCAATCGTACTTGCTGGAGTAATGCATTCTCTTGGTCCACTTTGCACGCCACGTACCTGTGGGTGTGCGGTATCCTTTGCGGCCGGATGAGATTTTCCACCTGGCATAAGTCCTGCCGTTCACGGTCACATGCATTGTCTGCGACGACAGATCAACGCGTGCGACTACGTC
This sequence comes from Pseudomonadota bacterium, assembly GCA_039194725.1. Lineage (GTDB taxonomy): Bacteria > Pseudomonadota > Alphaproteobacteria > Rhizobiales > Aestuariivirgaceae > Anderseniella. Next base: position 12,110 of record JBCCVY010000010.1, on the reverse strand, counting down.
AGCCCTTGAAGTCGTTGCCGTAACCGCAGCCACAAATCCAGCAACAATCACGAATACAGACAGTCTATTCAGTAATATCGAGATGGTTTTACTCATACTTACGCCTCTGTGTTGGTGCCTCTACCTGCCTCTAGGGAACCATAAACTGCGGCATCTTGTACAGTATCGCTCGGGGAGATTTTGAAAAATTGATCGGCCGATCTTGCCGTAGCCGCTCGAAATCAATCGTCGTGGCGCTCGAACAGGAACTCGCGCCCGAGTTTCACCCTTGGCTCGCCATTGTAGGCGATGATGTCGGCTGTCGCGTAGGTCTCGGTCAAGGTCGCAGGCAGGAAGCTGCCGGTGCCGACGGTGTCAACCGGGGCCCGCGCAGCGCCCATGATCTGGCATTTCTGCGGGCTGAAGCCGGATGACGCAACGATCTGCGCCTTGTCGAACCCGGCTTCATCAAGTTTCTCGCGGGTATGAATGATGTTCGCCACCGACACGCCGGAACCGAACAGCACACGGCGCACCTTGTCGACGAGGATGTTGCCGGGATCGAGCTGCATGGCGCGCGGGCCCAGCACGTACTCCACGATATTGTACTCGCCATCAACATTGAGCCAGCGCCCCACTGTCTCAATGGACTTGTCATAGTCAAGGTCTTCGGCAAACCGGCCTCCGTGGGTGTCCAGTCGCACGCCCAGCGTCTTGCCTTGCTGATCCAGTTTCGCATCGTTGAAAAACCAGTCCGCCGTGCGCAGGCTATCGGTAAGTTCCTTGCCATTGAAATCAACCAGCGCCACGAGATGACCGATATGCGGCAGGCGTTCGTTGAACATCTGGGTGGCTTTCAGAACATCTCCGTCGGCATAACCGACCAGCGCATGCGGCATGGTTCCGATGCCGGCTTTGGCCCCGAACATGGGTGCGGTGACATCCTGCGACGATCCGACAAAGCCTTTCACGTCCTTGTTGGCCTTGCGCGCCGCAGCGGAGCCGACCGATGCACCGTAGGCAGCCAGCATGTTCATATCGATGCCGGACCCGTGGCGGGCGTGCATGTCCATGAACGAAGCCCCGGGCAGCGCCATGCACATTTCGTAAGCATTGACGGCTGACACGGATGGAAATCCGGTTTTCTGGAGCAACAGTGTTTCCACTTCCGACAGTTTCGCCATCGGCCCGCGCACTTCCATCAACTTGCGTTCGGCCGGAACTATGTCCCCGTCGGTATAGAATCTCGTGACGCCGGCCTCCGGCACGATCGCCTTGATCAGCCGCTCGGCCGGCTCAAGCGCCGCGATGCACCGCCGGCGCAGAAACACCGCATAAGTGACGTCGACATCGCCATTGGCTTCGACCACCAGGCGCGTGTTGGTGAAGTACTTGTCCGTCATCTGCGAGACGGGCGCCGCGGCCAGACTGACCTCGACCAGACGGTCGATGGCCTCGTCACGGGACAGGCTGTCGGATTTTGCTGATGTCATGAGGTTGGCGGGCCTTGGCGGGTGGATAAAACACTGGGATACGTGGACGCCCGTCAATCATGACCTCATCAACGCAAACTCGTCAATGGATATGCGTTGGGGCTCCCTGCCGTTAGCGGCCAACGCCAAGGGTGCGGCCCCTACTCCGCTGCAATCACGAACACCGACCACACCCAGCGTCCTTCGATATCCGAGTTTACCGTCTTGCCGGCAGTATCGTGGATGAGCCAGCCCGGGCCACGCCCGCCAATACCGATCGGTTTACCGTCAGCGGCAATCGCCAGTATCCAGTTGTGCGCTTTTCGGTCAGCCGCCTCAAGCTCGATGGTGTACCCGTCAAGCGCGACAACCGACAGCTTCGCATCAGGAGCGACGCCTGCCGCTTTCATGACATCACCAAGCGCCGGACCTGTGGCGCTGACCGGGCCGGGCCATGCTTCAGCCTTCGCCTTGACGGTCATCTGCGGCAGAGCGGCAAGATCTGCATAGGTGAATTCGAAGGCCCTGGAAAACTCCATTTCACGGAACTTGAAGAACGCATCCGACAACGGCTCGAAGCTGGACCGGTTTGTATTGTCAACCTTGCCGATAACCGTGAGCTGGGCGGGTCCGTCGGCAAGTGCCGCAGGTGGGCCAACAACCACCGTGCTGATTGCAAGCATAAGTCCGGCCAGCAGAGCCACCAATTGCCTTTTCATCATGTTTTCTCCCGATCGTCATGTTGCGGCAAGTTCGATTTCAGCTGGCAACATAGACCGTCACTGCGCATGGTGAAAGCCATTTCGTGCGAACACGGACGTTTGTTTGCCGGGCGCAGGACCCGACAGTGCTGACAGCCTATTTCGAGACGCCAGGGCTCAGCCCGGCTCGGCAAAATCACTCCGTTTCAGGCCAATGTCCTTCCGCACATGGTCATTGAGATGACCGGTGTTGAGATAACTGGCCCTTGTTTTGTGTCTGCGCCAAAAATGCCGGGCCAGGAGCGCCAATCCGGCAATCCTGCCAGACCGGCTTGCCGGTGCTTCCGGACTTTTGGTTTCAGCTTCAGTTTTACTCTGGGTGCGGGCCTGGAACAGTGACGGTAACGACATCATGCTGGTCCTTGTTGGTCTCGGTGTTGACCTCCACAGCCCCCTGACAACAGCCCAACCCTAGACCCAATGGCGCAACCGCTATGTGGCAATTCTCACCAATGCCGGAATCGGACATTAAAATCCGGACCTGCCCAGACGCGACACATGGCGGCAGATGTCCGCACACCTCTTGACCCGGGCCTGCACAAGCCGTCTGGTGCAGACGTCAACAATCAGGAAGACGGCCTTGGACAGAGCCCCGCGACCGGACACAATCACCACCGACGACGTCAAGGATGCCGTTGCCGCCGGTGTACTGCCCCAGCAACATGCGCAGGCACTGCTGGCATTTGTCGCCCAGTCGCGGCAGTCACCAACCCAGCCAGATGAGGAATCATTCCGGTTCATCCGCAGCTTCAACGACATTTTCGTCACGATTGCCATCGCGCTGGTGCTGTTCGCCTTGAACAGCCTGCTGTCGGAAATTTCAAGGCCGATTTCCATGTTTGCCATCGCAGCCGCCAGTTGGGCGATGGCGGAGTATTTCACCCGCCGCCGGCGCATGGCATTTCCCAGCATCGTCCTGTTGGGCGCATTTGTCGTCAGTGTGTTTTTCGGCACCGCTGTGCTGCTCTATGCATCGGCTGACAGTCTCCTTGAAGGTACCCCTGCGATTGTCGGAGCCGTAGCTGCAGTCTTCGCAGCAGCAGCTCACTGGCTTCGTTTCCATGTGCCGATCACCGTGGCGGCCGGCATGGCCGCACTTGTCGTTCTGGCCATGGCGATGTTCGGAACAGACAGCACGCCTTCTGCGGTGATGTTGGGACTCGGTCTGGTAACTCTGGCGGTTGCCATGGTGTTCGATACCAGCGACCGGCAGAGGCTGACGCGCAAGGCGGACATTGCCTTTTGGCTGCACATGCTGGCAGCACCCATGATTGTCCACGGGCTGTTTGCAATGCTCGGCATTCTCGCCGGCAATCTGAGCACCGCGCAGGCAGGCGCGGTGCTGGCGTTTTACGCCGCATTTGGTCTGCTGGCGCTGATCATCGACCGGCGGGCCCTTTTGGTGTCGTCACTGGTCTATGTGCTCTATGCGGCCAGCACCCTCATCGCCAGTTCCGGCTTCCAAGACTACAGCGCCGGAATCACAGCGCTTGCCATCGGCATTTTCCTGCTCCTGCTGAGCGCGGGCTGGTCCCACCTGCGTGCATTTGCGGTCAGGCTCATGCCCCGGGCGGTGCAGGACCTAGTGCCGCCCGCAGCACCATGATGCAGGTGCGTCGTTCGTCCCACTTCATTTGATATAGATGCGACGCACATGTTGCGCTTACATATAATATAGTGCATATTATATGTATCTTTTAATGCAAACCTGCGCCGCATGAACAATCAAGCCAAAACACCCGCGCAACTGCACCGCGAACAGGTTCAGCGTGCCGCCCTGATGATCGGCATAGATGAGGCATACATCTCTGTCCTGGTTGACACATTCTATGACCGTGTTCGCCGTCACCCGATCCTCGGTCCGGTATTCGCAGATGCGATAGGCAGTGACTGGGAGCCGCATCTGGCGAAGATGAAGCAGTTCTGGTCGTCGGTTGCTAGGAATACCGGTCAGTACAGCGGCAAGCCAGTGCCTGCACACCAGAAACTCACCTCGGTGCAGCAACACCATTTCAGCTTGTGGCTTGACCTGTTCAGGCAAACCCTGGCCGACACTGCGCCTACCCCGCAGGCGGCAGATTACTTCATGGAGAGGGCGGAAAGAATTGCCCGCAGCCTGCAGATGGCCATGTTTGACAGACCGGGCCAGCTTGCCGACTGCTGACAGCCGGCGAAACCAAACTGGCCCACGGCTCACCTGTCCTGCCAGCAGATGAAAACCGGATCATCGACCATTGCATAGGCTTTGTGGTGGGTGGAGTCGGCGGACATGCCGTTCTTCCCGATGTACGTCACCGCAGCGTCGGCCTGGCTGCGGTCACGAAAGCTCATGATGGAAAAGTATTCATGATCGCGTTCGCTGTCGGTGTCCAGAATCGTATCCGATTGCCTGACACCCACCGGACTGCTGGTTTCGACAAGGTCCAGTCCCTGCAGATGCACGGTGAAATCCGCAAACGCCTTGTTGAACTCGGCCAGTTTGTACTCCGGTTTCAGGTGGAAGCAGCATAACATGTGAAACATCAGCGACCCGCCTCAATCACCCGGTCCGGACCTTGCCGGCGCACAGGTCAGACATCCTCAAGCACAGCTCCGGCTCCGGCCGCGATCAGCCCTGCGTCACTGATGAGTGATATCAGGTTGAAGCCAAGATCCGCAAAGCCCTTTGCCTGGGCAGCTCCTGAGGCATAGATGCCGGATATCTTGCCATGTTTCCTGGCGCACGCCACGACTTTCGGCAATGCGTCGACAACGTCCGGGTCAGCGGCACCTCCCACCTTGCCGCCAGACAGATTGATCGACAGGTCATATGGACCCACGAACACGCCATCAATGCCGTCAACGCCAAGGATGTCGTCAAGGTTGGAAATCGCTTCCGCTGTCTCAACCATCGCCAGAACACAGGTCAGGTCGTTGCCGGCGCTCAAATAGGACTGCCCATCCAGTTGCCACAAATCAAGCGCCTGCGCCGGTCCGAAACTGCGTGAGGCAAGCGGCGGGTATCTGCTGGCATCCACCAGGCGAGCCGCGTCACCAACCGTATTGATCATCGGCGCGATGATCACCGACGCGCCGGCATCAAGCGCGCGCGCTGCCATGCCGACATCGTCCAACGGCGGGCGCATCATCGGGACGCCGCCTGCACGTCCGGTCGCCTGGACCACAAGGCGCATCTCATCATAGCTGAAAAAGCCGTGTTGCATGTCTGCAACAACACCGGAGAGTCCGGCACGAACCATGGCCGCCGCCTGGCCCTCACCCGGCATCTGGCACCAGACCACGTAAACCGGGCCGCCATCGCATTCCGCCAGGCGGGTTTTCAGCGACAGCGGATGGGAAGGTGCCAAAGCCTAGCCTTCGCTTTCGATCTGGTCGACAGCCTCAGCCATCAAGTCGTCCATCTGACGGCGCAACTGGTGATCCGACTGGTCCACGCCGGCGGCGTCGAAGTCTGCCCTGACCTTGCGAAACACGTCATTGTCGCCTGCTTCTTCAAAGTCGGCCTTGACAATTTCCTTGGCGTAGGCATCCGCCTCATCATCGGATTTGCCCATCAGTCCCGCAGCCCACAGGCCCAACAGCTTGTTGCGCCGCGCGGTCGCCTTGAACTCGAGCTCCTGATCGTGGGCAAACTTGCCCTCGAAGCCCTTTTGCCGATCCTCAAAATTGCTCATTCGTTTGCATGCTCCGTTGTGACGCCGTGAATTGCTGTTATGCAAGACATAGACAATCACTGTAGCCGCTTCAATACGCGTTGTGCGGCATTGCGCAGCACAGGTCAGAAAAACCACATTTACTGTTTGAAACCTGATCGGGAATCGCTCACTTCCATTGTACCCGCACGCCAACTGGTCTAGAGAATGGATTCAGGCACTGACGAGATCAGTCGTTGTTGCCGCCATCCAGGGACATTCCAAATGAACCAGCGCCGCAGACGCATATATGAAGGCAAGGCCAAGATTCTTTATGAGGGCCCTGAGCCGGGTACGGTCGTCGTCCATTTCAAGGATGATGCAACTGCCTACAATGCCGAGAAGAAGGCCGTGATCGAGGGCAAGGGCGTTTTGAACAACCGGATTTCCGAGTTCATATTCGAACGCCTCAACGACCTGGGCTTGCCGACACACTTTGTGAAGCGCCTCAACATGCGCGAACAGCTTGTCCGCGAGGTCGAAATCATCCCCCTTGAGGTCATCGTGCGCAACATAGCCGCCGGCTCCATGGCAAAGCGGCTTGGCATCGAGGAAGGCACGGCCCTGCCGCGCTCGATCATCGAGTTTTGCTACAAGAACGACGAACTCGGCGACCCGCTCATCGCGGAAGAACATATCACCGCCTTTGGCTGGGCCAGCCCGCAGGAAATCGATGACATCATGGCCATGACCATTCGCATCAACGATTTCATGTCCGGCATGTTTGCCGCCATCGGCATCAAGCTGGTCGACTTCAAGATCGAGTTCGGCCGCCAGTACGAAGGCGATCTGGTGCGCACGGTGCTGGCTGACGAAATCAGCCCGGATTCGTGCCGCCTCTGGGACATGAAGACCAACGAGAAAATGGACAAGGACCGCTTCCGGCGTGATCTGGGCGGTCTGGTGGAGGCCTACCAGGAAGTTGCCCGCAGGCTTGGCATCCTGAACGAGAACGACCATGGCAAACCGGCGAAACCGACGCTGGTCAAGTCCTGAGCTGGAAATCCGCACCCGATACCGAAGGAAGGACCATCGCCGCATGAAAGCCAAGGTTATCATTACACTCAAAAATGGCGTGCTCGACCCGCAGGGCAAGGCGATCGAAGGCGCACTCTCCAGTCTTGGTTTTTCCGGTGTGGACAATGTCCGCCAGGGCAAGTTCATCGAGCTGGACGTCGCAGCCGAAAGTGCGGATGAGGCCCAGGCCACAGTCGAGGCCATGTGCGAAAAACTGTTGTCGAATACGGTGATTGAAAATTACCGCGTGGAGGTGGAGTGAAGTTCACAAAGAGCCTTTTGCCCGCACTTGCGGCAACCGTCCTGATGTGGATGCCGGCCGGTGCCGTCGACACCCGCAAACTCGAACTGACCATGAGTATTGGCGGCAAGCCCTATGACGTTGTCGCTGAACCTTTCGCCAGTTGGCAACTGGCATCGGAGGGTCAGATTTCCCTCGACCAGAAATTCAACATTCAACCGGATGGCCAGGCCGGCATAATACAGGTCAAGATCGCACCTGGCGCGAAAGGCAGCAAGGTGCCGAACCCATGCGGGCTGCTGCGCGGGCTCTCCCAGTCACTGAAGCAAAGCGGCCTTCGCCTGTCGCCAGGCCGCAAACCGCAGATCAACATGATCCCGGTATGCTCCATGGTGGCGGAAAGTTCCTTGAAAACAATGTTCTACTATTCCGCGTCGTTTGTAACCGACGGCCTTCTGATTGCCGGTGTCGCACGCAACTCCCGCGATCTTACCGATGATCAGATCAACGAGTTTTCCCGTTATCTTGCCTCAATCCAGGTCAAACCAAAGGAAGTCACACAGTGAAGGCGGCAGTCATTGTATTTCCCGGCATCAATCGTGAAAACGACATGGTGCGAGCTCTCGAGATGGGTGCAGGAGCCAGCGTCACCAAAGTCTGGCACACCGAAACCGGCCTGCCGTCCGGCACTGACCTGGTAGCCGTGCCGGGCGGTTTCTCCTATGGCGACTACCTGCGCTGTGGCGCAATTGCCGGCCGCTCCCCGGTCATGAAGGCAATCGTGGATCATGCAGATCGCGGCGGACTTGTGCTGGGTGTCTGTAACGGATTTCAGATTCTTACCGAAGCGGGCCTTTTGCCGGGCGCCCTGATGCGCAATGCAGGGCTGAAATTCGTTTGCCGGCAGGTTCGCCTGGCTGTCGAGAACGACGCCACATTCTTCTCGCGCAGCATGAAGAAAGGCGATGTGGTGTCCTGCCCTGTTGCCCATCACGACGGCAACTACTTTGCCGATGCGGATACCCTGGCGCACCTGGAGGCAGAAGGCCGGGTGGTGTTCCGGTATGTGGAGGGCACCAATCCCAACGGCGCCATCAACGATATCGCCGGCATCGTCAACGCAAACGGCAACGTACTGGGCATGATGCCCCACCCGGAAAACATGATCGAACCCCTGCATGGCAGGACCGACTGCATGCCGCTTTTCGAGGCACTGGCCGCGGCCTGAAAAACACCATACTCAGGGTGCGCAATGCACCGCATGTCCAGCTCATCACATGCTCTTGCCGCCCGCACGCTTGCCTGGTGCGGGCTGACCCTAGGCCTGGCAGGCATTGCCGGTCAGTACATCTTTTTCCAGCCGTTGTTCCGGCAAATGGGCATGGGGCCGTTGAGCTCGGCACTGGGCATGCTGATGTTTTTCACCGTCCTCACCAACCTGGCGCTGGTGGCAGCATACTGGTCGTGCCTGTCGCAAGCATCTAACAGGATGGCCAGATTGTTTCGCCGGACCGGTGTGCGCACGGCATTGGCGGCCCACATTGCACTGGTTGCCATCGTTTACATCACTGCCTTGCGCGGACACGTCGAGATGAACCTGCCCATGCTGATGACAGATATTGTGCTGCATTACCTAGCACCGGCCTTGTACCTGATGTGGTGGTGGCGCCTGCCCGGGAAAACGGCGCTCGGCTATTCCGACATTCCCGCATGGATGGCGTGGCCGGTACTCTACCTGGGTTTTGTCATGCTGGCCGGACTGACCACCGGCGCATTTGTCTATCCGATTCTGGATGTGAACCTGTTGGGCGCGAAGGTGGTTGCAGTCAACATTGCCGTCATTCTCGGTCTCCTGGCGGGCTTGTGCGCGTCGCTGGTGTTTGTCGCCAGGCTGCAGCATGGCAAGACCAAAGCTCCGGCCAGGTGAGCAACCTGACCGGAGCGTCGGGCCAAAGGCCCTCAGGGAACCGAACCTGCAGAAGGGTGAAGCACTGACTGGTCCGGCAAACGAGATGCGGCAACTACACCCTTAGTTTGGGCCAGCGGTCAGCTTCCGCAGTGGCCTGTTCCCGGCTAATGCCAATGTCGGCCAACTCGTGTTCCGAAAGCTCACGCAATTGCCGCCGTGAACGGTGGAAATCGACAAATCGGCAATACCAGCGCCAGGCGAGCAGCCATGTGGGAAGCGCTTTCACAGGTGCCGGACGTGTCTGATTGAGGTGTTGTCCCCGCATTGAATTCAAAATTGTATCAATTGCACCCATAATTTGCCTCCTTTCAGGCTTGGATTGGTACTCTGTATGGCCAAATCGACCGAGGCAATTGATGCATTGCATTTTTGATGGTTTCAATGTATTTATTGTCACCATGACAAATTGGCTTCCTGAGATCCAGAGAACCGGTGCGCCGATATACATCGAAATTGCCGATGCAATGGCCCATGACATTGACAACGGCAAGCTGAAGCCAGGTGAGAAACTGCCACCGCAGCGCAATCTTGCGTTTGATATTGGTGTGACAATAGGCACAATCGGGCGCGCTTACGCCCTGGCTCGTCAACGCGGGCTGGTGACGGGCGAAGTCGGTCGCGGCACCTATGTCCGGTCCAGTGAACCGCCGCTGTATGAAACTTCAGCACCGACGCCCGGTTTTGCGCAGACAGAAGAAGACCCGGTGCCGGACGGCATCCACCCTGCGCCAGGCAAGTTGCGGCTCGACTCCACCAGCGCCCCTGAAGTCGGACAGTCCAGCGTCATCACCCGGCATGTGGCGGCGATCATGGCCGACTATCCCGACAAGACGACAGATTACATCCGGTCGCTGAAACCTGAGTGGCAGCAGGCCGGACAGGCCTGGCTGTCCACCGGCGGATGGCAGGCCGACGTGGCAACCATCGTGCCGACCCTGGGTGTTCATGCCGGCATGATGGCAGCCATTGCAACGCTTACCGCCCCTGGCGACAGGGTTGCATTTGAAGCGGTGACCTATGCCTCGCTGGCGCGGGCTGCAAACCTGATCGGGCGCCGGCCGGTTTCAGTCCCGATGACCGCGGACGGCATAGATGTCGAAGCATTCGACCATCTGTGCGCCAACCAGCATCCCAAGGTGGTTGTCGTCATTCCCACCATCCAGAACCCGAGCACGGCCATCATGCCGGCCGCCACCCGCGAGCATCTGGCCACGATTGCGCGCAAGCACGGCGTGTGGATCATAGAAGACAACATCTACGGTGCGTGCGTGGACGAGGCCCCTGCCCCCCATCGCCGCCCTGGCGCCGGACATCACCTTCCACATGGGCGGTCTGTCCAAGGCGGTGGCAGCCGGCATAAGGTCTGCCTGGGTTTCGTGTCCGCCTGCCTATGTCCGGTCGTTGCCGGTGGCGCACAAGATGCTGACCGGCGGCATGCCGTTCATGCTGGCTGAAACGGCAGCTCGCATTGTCCGCAGCGGGGAAGCCAACACCATTGCGCGTGCCGTCCTGCGTGAAAATCGCTCTCGTCTTGGCATTCTGCATGAAGTCCTGGCCGGTCATGACTACCTGTCGCATGACAACAGTCCGTTTATCTGGCTCAAGCTCCCGGAACCGTGGCGCGCCAGTCTGTTCGTGTCGGCCGCCCGCGACATCGGCCTGCTGGTGGACGGCGATGACGAATTCCAGTTTTCCCAGGACCAGGCGAGCCTGCACCGGACCCGTATCGCATTTTCAACCATACAGTCTCACGCCATCCTGCGCGATGCGCTTGTCCGCCTGCGCCGGCTGCTGGACGCCGGCCCGTCCGGCTACGACAGCTATGCCTGAGCGCTGCAGATCGTCCGCGCCGCCAGCATTACCAGTTTTCCAGTTTTAATTCAATTTTTCAATAAGTTAAACTAACATTCTAATATCGAAAATTTGAACTTGATGGTTCAGATCGGCTTAGTTATCCCACACGGTTTATGTCCGGCTGGTGCCTTTGCGCTGCTAGTATAAAGCGTTAACCAATGAACCGGCGACCCACAACTCACGACCCTCCCGCACCGGTTCCAAGGCTCAGCATTCGCCTGAAGGAGTGACAGGTAGATGAAACAGTCGCGTAAACCAGTTTTGCCGCTAAAAAGGTTTGTTGCAAACCAGTCCGGGGCAGCAGCAATCGTACTTGCCGTTGCTTCTGTACCGCTGGTCATGGCCGCCGGCGCCGCGGTTGACTACGGCAACTCGGTAGCCGTACAGGCGCGCCTGCAGGCCGCCACCGATGCCGCGGCCCTTGCCGCGGGACGGGAATCCAATCGCACGCACGGAGAACTGGAGCGCATTGCCAAAGACTATTTCAAGTCAAACTACGCCGCGTCCCCGGACGCCGAACAACCGAGCATGACGCTGAGCGTTGAAGCCGACGGGACGTTGCAGGTCAATGGCCAGGTGAAAGTGAAAAACTACCTCACCGCAGTGGCCGGATTCGACAAGACAACCGTAACAGCAACGTCCCAGGTCTCCAAGGATGCCACCGGCCTTGAAGTGGCTTTGGTCTTCGACAACACCGGCTCCATGGGCAACCAGAGCCGTCTGTCCACCCTGAAGATTGCTGCCAGGGATTTCGTCAACATCCTGTTCGGCCCGCGCGAGACGGCAGACACGCTGAAAATCGCCGTGGTGCCGTTTTCGCAGTTTGTGAATGTCGGACCGGGCAAGTCCGGCGAAGACTGGATCGACAAGGGGGGCCTCAACCCATTCTCAAAGGCCAATTTCAAGTCCAACAGCTGGCACAACTGGAGAGCCTGGACGGAAATTTCGAATCGGTCATGGGCCGGTTGTGTTGAATCCCGCGCCGGAACCATGTCTGTTGACGACACGCCCCCGGACACCGGCAATGGCGCGACCCTGTTTCCGCCCGCCTTCGCACCGGACGAACCTGGCAATAATACATCCAGTGCCAGCTTCAATGTCGGCGGCACTACATACCGGTACAAG
>JBCCVY010000009.1:0-25389 GCA_039194725.1 Pseudomonadota bacterium | reverse complement strand
CTAAATTTCAAATTTAAATATTTTACTATTAAAACAAACACACTTGGTGCATGATCAGGTCATCTAACGCTGCATTTTTGCTGGCAGGAGGTTGAACCGTATGAAGGCTGCATGCATCGGCGGCGGACCGGCGGGGTTGTACTTCGCCATTTCAATGAAACTGCGCGACCCCGGCCACGAAGTGGTTGTCTATGAGCGCAATCGTGCCGACGACACGTTCGGATGGGGCGTGGTGCTGTCGGACGAAACCCTGGACAATCTGGCAGCCAATGACGCCACAAGTGCGGCGTCGATCCGCGAGCATTTTGCCTACTGGGACGACATTGCGGTTCATTTCAAAGGCACGACGCAGGTGTCGACCGGCCATGGCTTCTGCGGCATTGGCCGCAAGCGGCTGTTAGAGATCCTACAGGCGCGCGCCCGCGACGTGGGCGTGGACCTGCGTTATGAAACCGAGGTCAAGGATATCGACGAGCTGATGCGTACACACGATCTCGTGGTGGCGCCGGACGGGGTCAACTCAATCGCCCGTAGCCGGTTCGAGGACGTGTTCAAGCCCGACATCGACGTGCGCAAATGCCACTACATCTGGCTGGGCACGCAGCAGAAATTTGACGACGCCTTCACCTTCATATTCGAGGAGACCGAACACGGCTGGATCTGGGTACACGCGTACCAGTTTGACCCCGACACGGCGACCTTCATCATCGAATGCTCCGACGACACCTATCAGCGCTTCGGCTTCGAACAGATGAGCCAGCAGGAGTCCATTGCGACCTGCGAGGCGATCTTCAAGGATTATCTCGGCGGGCATTCGCTGATGACCAATGCCGGGCACATACGCGGTTCGGCCTGGATCCGGTTTCCGCGGGTACTGTGTGAGCGCTGGAGCCATGACAACCTGGTGCTGATGGGGGATGCTTCGGCTTCGGCGCATTTCTCCATCGGGTCCGGCACCAAGCTGGCGCTGGAAAGCGCCATCGCGCTTGCCGACTACCTGCATTCAGAACCATCGATGCAGGCAGCATTCGAAAAGTATGAAGACACACGCCGGCTTGAGGTTTTGCGGCTGCAATCGGCAGCACGCAACTCCCTGGAATGGTTTGAGGACATCGAGCGCTACTTCAACCTGGACCCGGTGCAGTTCAACTACTCGCTGATGACCAGGTCGCAGCGCATCAGCCACGAGAACCTGCGCTTGCGCGATCCCAAGTGGATGCAGCAGGCCGAACGCTGGTTCCAGACGCAGGCCGGCGTGCCTGACGGTGAACCGGTCCGCCCGCCGATGTTTGCCCCCTACTCCGTGCGCGGCATGACACTGGCAAACCGTGTCGTGGTCTCGCCGATGGCGCAGTACAAGGCGGTGGACGGTTGCCCGACAGACTGGCATCTGGTGCATTATGGCGAACGCGCCAAGGGCGGTGCCGGACTGGTTTTCACGGAAATGACCTGCGTCAGTGCGCGGGGACGGATCACGCCGGGCTGCACCGGCATGTATGCGCCGGACCATGAAACCGCCTGGCGGCGGCTGGTGGACTTCATCCATACAGAAACCCGCGCCAAGGTATGCTGCCAGTTGGGCCATTCCGGCGCCAAGGGTTCGACGCAGGTCGGCTGGGAGGAAATGGATGCGCCGCTGCCGGACGGCAACTGGCCCTTGCTGGCGGCATCGGAGGTGGCCTGGTCGCCAGACAACCAGCGGCCCAAGCCCATGGACCGCACCGACATGGAGCTGGTGCGCGATCAGTTTGTGGCATCTGTACAAATGGCAGATCGCGCCGGCTTCGATATGGTTGAACTGCACTGCGCGCACGGCTACCTGCTGTCGTCATTCATCACGCCCTTGACCAATCACCGCACCGATGAATATGGCGGCAGCCTAGAAAACCGCATGCGGTACCCGCTTGAGGTGTTTGCTGCCGTGCGTGACGTATGGCCCGGCGACAAACCGATATCGGTCAGGATTTCCGCCAATGACTGGATGGGCGATGACGGCATTGCCCCTGAGGATGCCGTGGACATCGCCCGCATGCTGAAAGCTGCCGGGGTCGACATTTGCGATGTGTCTGCCGGGCAGACATCGGCAACCGCCCGGCCGGTTTACGGCCGCATGTTCCAGACGCCGTTCTCCGACCGAATCCGCAATGAAGCCGGCATCGCCACCATGGCGGTTGGCAACATCTACGAGCCCGACCACGTCAACTCAATCCTGATGGCCGGCCGGGCCGACCTGGTCTGCCTGGCAAGACCACATCTGGCTGACCCATACTGGACACTGCGTGCCGCAGTTGCGCTGGGCGACACACAGGCACAATGGCCTGATCCCTATCTGGCCGGGCGCGAGCAGGCCTATCGGCTGGCAGAGCGGTCCGAACAACAGACTATGAAGGTGTAACGATGCAAGTTAACCTGGACGGACAGCATGCTCTGGTGACAGGCGGCGGCACCGGTGTGGGCGCTGCCATTGCCGCTGCACTGTGTGAAGCCGGCGCTGCCGTCACCATCACCGGGCGTCGCGAAGCGCCGCTGGAAGACACCGCAACCGCGCACGGCAACATGGGCTGGGCCATTGCCGACGTGACCGATACCGACGCCCTGTCCGCCGCATTTTCCAGGGCCGCAGAAGAGCGCGGACCGGTCACCATCGTGGTTGCCAATGCCGGCGTGGCTGAGAGCCAGCCGTTCAGCAAACTGACGCTTCAACAATGGCAGCACACTATCGATGTCAACCTGACCGGCGTGTTCAACACGTTCAAATGCGGGCTTGAGCCGATGCTGGCCACCGGCCGGGGCCGGATGATCGCCATCGCCTCGGTGGCCGGTCTGCGCGGCAGCGCCTATGTCAGTTCCTACTGCGCGGCCAAGCACGGCGTGGTCGGTCTGACCCGGTCCCTGGCCGCAGAACTCGGCCCCAAGGGCATCACGGTCAATGCCGTCTGCCCGGGCTATACCGAGACGCCAATGCTGGACAGAACGCTGGACAATATTGTCGAAAAAACCGGCATGAGCCGCGACAAGGCGGCGGCCAGCCTGCTGCATGGATCGCCAACTGGAAGATTCGTGCAGCCCGGCGAAATCGCCGATGTGGTGGTGCAGCTGTGCGCCGACGAGGCGTCGTCGCGCAACGGCGAAGCGATTGCCATGCCGGAAGGGATCACAGGATGACAACACCACTGAAAAAACCGGAACAGCGCCCGGCATCAAAGCAGCGACTTAGGTTCTGGCTGCGGCTGCTGAAACTGCAGCGGCACATGGAAGCCGTGATACGGGAAAAACTGCGGGCTGAATTCGGCACCACACTGCCGAGGTTTGACGTTATGGCAGCCCTGCACCAACACGAACGGGGCCTACGGATGAGCGCCCTGTCCTCGGTCCTCAAGGTCTCCAACGGCAATGTGACCGGTATCGTCGATCGCCTGGTGCTCGACGGCTACGTGGTGCGCGTGCCGGTGAAAGGCGACCGGCGCGCCATGGTGGTGCGGCTGACCCAAAAGGGCCGCGATGACTTCATCCACATGGCCAGCGTGCACGAAGGCTGGGTCAGCGACCTGCTCGGCGAACTGTCGCCGGACGAAGCCGAGGCAATGATGGCCGGCATGGACCGCCTCAACCAATCACTGGGAGAGCAGACATGAGTGACATGAGCGGACTTAAGCCTGAGCACTTCCACTGGCAGATGCACGACAGGGTCGCGGCGATCCGTCTTGCGAGGCCGGAACGCAAGAACCCGCTGACCTTCGACAGCTACGCGGAACTGCGCGACACGTTTCGCGCACTGGTCTATGCGGACGATGTGGATGTGGTGGTGTTCCTGCCCAACGACGGCAACTTCTGCTCCGGTGGCGATGTGCATGACATTATCGGTCCGCTCACAAAAATGGACATGAAGGGCCTGCTGAATTTCACCCGCATGACGGGAGACCTGGTCAAGGCCATGCTGGGCTGCGGCAAGCCAATAGTCTCGGCGGTGGACGGTGTCGCCGTAGGCGCCGGCGCCATTATCACAATGGCATCGGACATGCGCCTTGCAACGCCCGATGCAAAAACCGCATTTCTGTTCACTCGTGTCGGGCTTGCCGGCTGCGACATGGGAGCGTGCGCCATGCTGCCGCGCATCATCGGCCAGGGGCGCGCGGCGGAGCTGCTGTACACCGGGCGCGCCATGACCGCCGCAGAAGGCGAGCGCTGGGGATATTTCAACCGGCTGGTCGAGGCGGAAGACCTGGAGGCGGAAGCACTTGCGCTGGCGGCCAGGATTGCCGCGGGGCCGAACTTCGCTCACTCCATCACCAAGACCCAGCTCAATCACGAATGGTCGATGAGCCCCGACCAGGCCATAGAAGCGGAAGCGCAGGCTCAGGCCATCTGCATGCAGACCCGGGACTTCCATCGGGCATACGAGGCGTTTGTGGCCAAGAAGAAGCCCGCATTCGAGGGTGATTGACGATGCCGGACGCAAGCTTCCTTGATTGGCCGTTCTTCGAAGATAGGCACCGTGAGCTGGCTGCCTCGCTGGATCGCTGGTGCCGGTCCAACCTGCCGACAGACCATTCGGATGTCGATGCCGCCTGTAAGGCGCTGGTGGCAAAGCTCGGGCAAGATGGCTGGCTGGCGCACTCCGCCATCGACCCTGACGCGCCCGGTGTGCTGGATGTGCGCAGCCTGTGCCTGATCCGCGAAACACTGGCCCGTCATGACGGGCTGGCGGATTTCTCGTTCGCCATGCAGGGCCTCGGCACCGGTGCGATCTCGCTGTTCGGCGCGGCGGAGCAGCAGGACTGGCTGCGCAAGACCCGGGCCGGAACAGCCCTGTCTGCATTTGCCTTGAGCGAGCCCCGCTCCGGTTCCGATGTGGCAGCCATGGACATGACGGCAGAACGTGACGGCAATCACTTCGTGCTGAACGGTGAAAAAACCTGGATTTCCAACGGTGCTATCGCCGATTTCTACTGTGTGTTTGCCCGTACCGGCGAAGCGCCGGGCGCAAAGGGCCTGTCATGCTTCCTGGTGCCGGCCGATACGGAGGGCCTGAACATCGCCGAACGGCTTGAGGTCATCGCCCCTCACCCGCTGGCGCGGCTGGCGTTCGACAATGTCCGCGTCAGTGCCGATGCGTTGATCGGTGAACCGGGGCAAGGATTCAAAGTGGCCATGTCAGTACTCGATGTGTTCCGCTCAACCGTCGGGGCCGCCGCTCTGGGATTTGCGCGGCGTGCGCTCGACGAGACCCTGAACCGGGTGCGTCAACGTGAACTGTTCGGCGCGCCGATGGCAGAACTGCAGATGGTCCAGGGCCACGTGGCCGACATGGCGCTGGACGTGGATGCCAGCGCGCTGCTGGTCTACCGCGCGGCGTGGACCAAGGACACCGGCGCTGCGCGGGTAACCCGCGAGGCGGCAATGGCGAAACTGCACGCAACCGACACCGCCCAGGCGGTCATCGACCGAGCCGTGCAGCTGCATGGCGGCGATGGCGTGCGCAGCGGCCACATCGTGGAAAGCCTGTATCGGGAAATCCGGGCACTGCGCATCTATGAAGGCGCATCAGACGTGCAGAAAGTGGTCATTGCACGCCAGATGCTGGCAGGAGGTTAGACAGATGGACCTGTTACCAAGCGCTCATGTGGATACGTTCAGCCGGGACAACCTGCCGCCGCGCGAGCAGTGGCCGGAGTTCCTGCTTGACGGGTTCGACTATCCCGAACACCTCAACGTCGCGGTGGAGCTGACCGACCGGATGGTCGAACAGGGATTTGGGGATCATGTGGCGCTGATCGGCAATGGCCGCCGGCGCACCTACAAGGAGCTGTCCGACTGGACCAACCGACTTGCCTATGCGCTGTTCGACGACTACGGCGTCAGGCCCGGAAATCGTGTGCTGATCCGGTCGGCCAACAATCCGGCCATGGTGGCATGCTGGCTTGCGGCAACCAAGGTCGGTGCCGTGGTGGTCAACACCATGCCGATGCTGCGGGCCGGTGAACTGTCGAAAATTGTCGAAAAGGCCGAGGTCAGCCTGGCCCTGTGCGACACCCGCATGATGGACGAGATCGTGGCGTGCGCGAAAACCTCGTCCACGCTTGAGAAAGTGATCGGCTTCGACGGCACCGCCAACCATGATGCCGAACTGGATCGTGCGGGCCTGAACAAGCCTGTCAACTTTGGTGCGGTGCAGACCAGCCGGGACGACGTCGCGCTGCTCGGCTTCACTTCAGGCACCACAGGCGAGCCGAAGGCCACCATGCATTTCCATCGCGACCTGATGATCATCGCAGACGGCTATGCAAAGGAGGTGCTGGGCGTGACGCCGGACGACGTGTTCGTCGGCTCACCGCCGCTGGCCTTCACCTTCGGGCTAGGCGGACTGGCCGTGTTCCCACTGCGCTTTGGCGCAACCGCAACCCTGCTGGAGACCGCGTCACCGCCCAACATGATCGAGATCATAGAGACCTACAAGGCGACCATATGCTTCACCGCGCCGACCGCCTATCGGGCCATGATGCGGGCCATGGACGACGGCGCAGACCTGTCGTCGCTGCGGGTTGCAGTTTCCGCCGGAGAGACCCTGCCCGGCCCGGTGTTCGAGGAATGGAAGGAGAAGACCGGCAAGGAAATGCTCGACGGCATCGGGTCGACCGAACTCTTGCATATCTTCATCTCAAATCGCTTCGGGTCGGCAGCGCCGGCCCAGACCGGCACGCCGGTCACGGGCTATCAGGCCATGGTGGTCGACGAAGACATGGACGAGGTGCCGCACGGCACGATCGGCAAGTTGGCCGTCAAGGGCCCGACCGGGTGCCGTTACCTGAACGATGACCGGCAGGCCAACTATGTGCGCGACGGCTGGAACCTCACCGGTGACAGTTTCATCAAGGATAAGGCGGGCGTGTTCCACTTCGCCGCACGCAGCGACGACATGATCATATCGTCGGGCTACAACATTGCCGGCCCGGAAGTGGAGGCAGCGCTTTTGTCCCACGCCGAGGTCGTCGAATGCGCTGTCATCGGCGTGGCGGATGAGGATCGCGGCCAGATCGTGCAGGCACATGTGGTGCTGGCGGAAGGCGTCAGCGCAGATGCCGACTGCATCAAGCGCCTGCAGGACCATGTGAAGCAGGCCATCGCGCCGTTCAAATACCCGCGCTCGGTCGTGTTCACCAGCGCATTGCCCAAGACACAGACCGGCAAGATCCAGCGCTTCCGGCTGAGGGAGGACTGACATGGTGGAGTTTCTGCAACCTCAGGGGTGGAGGCAACCGAGGGGCTATGCCAACGGCGTGGCGGCCGAGGGGCGCATGGTGTTCACGGGCGGCATGATCGGCTGGAACGCAGAGGAAGTGTTTGAACGCGAGGACTTTGCCGGCCAGGCCGAACAGACGTTGCACAACATCGTCGCTGTGCTGGCCGAAGCCGGAGCGAAGCCGGAACATATTGTTCGCCTGACCTGGTATGTCACTGACAAACAGGCCTACCTGGCCAGTCAGCGTGAACTTGGAACTGCCTACAAGCAAGTGATCGGGCGGCATTTCCCGGCCATGGCGGTGGTTCAGGTTGTGGCGCTGGTCGAAGACGATGCGCTGGTGGAAATCGAGGCGACGGCCGTCGTGCCGCCTGCCGATCAGTAGCAGCAGCGACCGGTTCGGAACACTATGTGGAAGCCGCCTGAGAAGATAAGATGGAGCCCCGATCCCGGCCACCTGCCGGATGCCGCGGAGCGCGCGTCTGCAACCTTGTTTTCACCCCTGCGGTCAGGCCGGCTTGCGCTGCGCAACCGGACCTGGGTGCCGGCGATGGTGCCGTGGCGGGCCACCGAAAGCGGCCATGTGACGCCCGAAGTGCTGGACTGGTACGGCCGGTTTGCCAAAGGCCGCCCGGCCGCCATTGTGGTCGAGGCGACAGGGATCCGGGACGTGCCGTCAGGGCCATTGCTGCGTATTGGCCATGACCGGTTTCTGGACGGGCTGGAACAACTGGTTGACGTGGTGCGCACGCAAAGCGGCGGGACCACAAAGCTGTTCATTCAACTAATCGACTTCCTGGCGATCAAGCGGCGGCCCGACCGGGTCAAATTCCTTGAGCGATTTCTCACCGTCACGGATTCCCATCGCCGGGCGCTAGACATGCCCGACGCCGACGAGGCGGATGTCCGCCAGGCCATGATCGCCAGGCATGACGGCGAACTGGAACAGGTGTTGGATGCGCGCGAGTTCGAGGCACTGACCAGGGGCTACCGCGAGCAGGTAAATGACATGCACCTCGACCACATCAGGGAACTGCCCCGGGTTCTGCCGGACCTGTTTGCCGAAGCGGCCAGCCGCGCCAGCAGAGCCGGATTTGACGGGGTTGAGCTGCACTATGCCCACGCCTACACCATGGCCTCGTTCCTGTCGGCCACCAACCGGCGTGGTGACGGTTATGGCGGCACGGCGCAGGCACGGGTGCGGCTTCCGCTTGAGGTTTACGAAGCGGTGCGCAAGGCGGTGTCGGAGGATTTCATAGTCGGCTCCAGGTTCCTGGCATCGGAAGCGATTGACGGCGGCAGCACGATTGAAGATGTCTGCCACTTTGCAACCGCCTTTGCCCGGGCCGGCATGGATTTCCTGTCTTTGTCGCGCGGCGGCAAATTTGACGACGCCAAGCAGCCCAAGGTGGGCGCTGCCGCCTACCCTTACACCGGGCCGAGCGGTTACGAATGCATGCCGCAATACATCTCCGACGAAAAAGGCCCGTTCGGCCGCAACCTGGCAGCAACCAGGGCCATTCGTGAAGCGGTCCACAAAGCCGGCTTCGACACGCCGGTGGTGGCAGCCGGCGGCATCCACAGCTTTGACACAGCGGAAGCCGCCCTGAATGACGGCACTGCCGACATTATCGGTGCGGCACGGCAGACGCTTGCCGACCCGGACTGGTTCAGAAAACTTGAAACCGGCCACGGCAGTGAGATCAGGCTGTGTGAATACACCAATTACTGCGAAGGCCTCGACCAGAACCACAAGCAGGTCACCTGCAAGCTCTGGGACCGGGTGCAACTGGATGAACCCGGCGTGCGCAAGTCTTTGGACGGCAAGCGCCGTCTGACAGCACCGGACTGGACACCTGAATGACGCCACCGGTGAGCCCGCAGAAAGACCGGTTTGTTCATGACCGGCTGCCGCCCGCTGAGCAGTGGCCGCAGATAGTGTCTCTGGCGGGCGTCTCCGATCTGGACAGCCTCAACTGCGTGTCGCTGCTGCTTGACCGGCATGTTGCAAGCGGGCATGGCGACAGGCCGGCGGTCAAAGGCGGTGAGCGAACGTGGACCTATGCCCAATTGAACGATAATGTCTGCCGGGCTGCCGCGGTGATGGTTGGTGACTATGGCATCGAACCCGGCAATCGCGTACTGCTGCGTGGCGGCAATTCTCCCGAGGTCGCACTTGTGTGGCTGGCTGTACAAAAGATCGGTGCAGTGGCGGTCACAACCATGTCACTGCTGCGCGACAAGGAGCTGCAGATCATCATCGAGATGTCGCAGCCGGCGCTGGCGGTCTGCGAGACAAGCCTGCTGCCGGACCTGGAACGCGCTGCTGGCACAGCCGGCAAGGACATGCCTGTGATCTGTTTTGACGCCGGCCATGGCCACCTGTTCGAACTCATGGCCAAGACTTCGCCGCATGAACAAACCTGCGCCACCCTGCCGGATGACATATCGCTGATCGCGTTCACCTCCGGAACGACCGGCAGGCCCAAAGCCACGGTTCACTTTCATCGCGATGTGATCGCCATCTGCGAGACCATGTGCCGCCACATCATCGCACCTTCAAGTGACGATGTTTTCATCGGCACCGCGCCACTGGCGTTCACGTTCGGCCTTGGCGGACTGCTGGTGTTTCCACTGCATGCAGGCGCCTGCAGCGTGCTCAATGCAAGGTATTCGCCGGAGCAGTTGCTGGATGCCATCGAGGCCTATGGCGCGACAGTCTGCTTCACGGTACCGACGTTCTTTCAGCAGATGGTCCAACTGAAATCGGGCCAGTCGCTGAAGACGCTGCGTCTGGCGGTTTCTTCAGGCGAGGCCTTGCCGGTGCCGGTGAGACAGGCTTGGGCGGACGCGACCGGCAAGGAACTGGCGGAAGTGCTGGGCTCAACGGAGATGCTGCATGCGTTTGCCGGATCTGCAGGCAACGACATACGGCCCGGCTTCATCGGGCCGGCAATTCCAGGTTTTGAAATTGCCGTTGTCGATGCTGCCGGGCGCAGACTGCCGGCCAACGAAATCGGCCGACTGGCGGTGCGCGGGCCAACCGGATGCCGCTACCTGGCAGACGAGCGCCAGACGGTGTACGTGCAAAATGGCTGGAATATCACCGGCGACGCCTGCTCTTTGGGCGAAGATGGCTATCTTGCCTATCACAGCCGCCAGGACGACATGATCATTTCATCCGGCTACAACATCTCCGGTGTGGAAGTGGAAAACACTCTGCTGCAGCATCCGGATGTCCGTGAATGTGCGGTTGTGGGCGAAGCGTCAGAGGAACGCGGGCAGATCGTGGTGGCTTACGTGGTGACGCCCGTGTCCGAGCACGGCAGAGCTGCTCTGGCCGGTGACCTGCAGGAGCATGTCAAAAACACCATCGCCCCTTACAAGTACCCGCGTGCTGTGCGGTTTGTGGACCAGTTGCCGCGCAACGAGTCCGGCAAGATACAGCGCTTCCGCTTGCGTAACGGTTGAGGCAAGCCGCCAAGTATACCCCTCGAAGCGTCGCTCAAGTCGACATTGTCACCCTCGGGCTTGTCCCGAGTGTCCACAGCAACGGGGCATGGATCCTCGGGACAAGCCCGAGGATGAAAGTGGTGCTGAATTCCCAACGACCTCGCGCAAGTTCAGCCTGACGCTCTAGACAACCACTGGATTGATGTCCAACGCACCTCTGGTCGCGTTGGAGTACGGACAGACCTGGTGGGCTTCTTCCACCAGTTTTTCGGCCATGGCCCTGTCGACCCCCGGCAAGGACACCTCCAGCTTCACATCCAGGCCGAAGCCGCCTTCCGAACGAGGTCCGATACCGACGGTGGACGTGACGCTGGTGTCATCGGGAATCTCCATCTTGAGGTCTTCCGAGTGGCCGGCGACGAACTTCATGGCTCCGAGAAAGCACGCTGCATACCCGGCAGCGAACATTTGCTCTGGATTGTTGCCGTCCTTGCCGTCTCCGCCCAGCTCCTTCGGCGTGGACAATGTCACCTTGAACGCGCCATCCAGCGTGCTGGCGGTGCCGTCCCGCCCGCCTGTGGCACGGGCCTGGGTGCTGTAGAGTACTTCCGTTGGCATGATCAGTTCCTCCTCTTGCTTACAGACCGACTTGTCGTCGCCTACTCCAGATACAGGTTGATGCTGGCAGACCGGCCGCGCGCGTCAATCACGGACAGGCGGGAAAATCCGACACCGCCTGCGTCCCACAAACCGCTGCGCGACCGCAACGGTTCGCCAACCGGCACGCCGTTTGCCAGCAGTCGGAACGGGGCGCGGCCACCCTGCAGCTTCAGCATCAGCGGTTGCACAGCCCTGCCCGAGGCCAGACCCAGATCGACACGCGCCCCGTCCGGCGGATATACAATGTGCAATGCTGCTTCATGCGGACCGACCTGCGGCAGACCGGCATCCGGCGCGGTAAACCGCCTGAGCGCAGCCGGCAGATCCGCCGCGCTGATATGCACCGCACCGGCAGGCGCAGGCGGCAGCGGTTCGAGCTTCAGGCCGGACCGGGCAAAGCTGTCGAACAAGACCGGTGCGGCCACGGTGATCCCGCTGAGGTCCGGAACCGGGGCGCCATCGGCCCGTCCAACCCACACGCCCAGCACATAACGCCCGTCAAACCCGACGGACCAGGCATCGCGGTTGCCGTAACTGGTTCCGGTCTTGTAGGCGATCGGCAATCGCGCTGTGCCGCGCGGAGGCGCAACGCCTGACAAAATGTCTGCCACGTGCCAGGCGGCCACAGCCGGGAACATGGTCCGCCCGCCCATCACAGATGGCTTGGCCGTCACGCCGTCCCCAAGTGATACCGGGCGTCCCCGGTTGGCGAACACGGTGTATGCCTGCACAAGGTCCTTCAGCGTAACCCCGACACCGCCGAGACCAATTGCCAGGCCCGGCGCCTTGTTGTGCGGCAGCTCCGGCACGACCCCTGCCCTGTGCAAGCGGCCCAGCAGCCGGGACGGCAGCGTTGCCTGCAGCAACCTGACCGCAGGCACATTGAGCGACAGCTGCAGTGCCTGGCGCACACTCACATCACCCTGGTAGGTCAGATCGAAGTTTCGCGGCCGATAACCGTCAAAACTGGCAGGACGGTCTTCAATCAGCGTTTCCGGCAACACCAGCCCGTCCTCCAGTGCCAGCGCATAGATGAAGGGCTTGAGCGCAGATCCAGGCGATCGCGCCACGCGTGTCATGTCAATCCAGCCAGCACGGCGTTCATCCAGCAAGCCCGCAGAACCGATTTCCGCCAATATGTCACCGGTATGGGCATCTGCAAGCATAAGGGCGACCGACAGGCCAGGCCCCAGCCGCTGCGCGGTTTCCGATGCCACCTGTTGCAGCGCCTGCTGTATTGGTCGGGACAACGTCACCTGATGACGCTGCGCACGGGGCCGCAGGCGGCGCGCCTGGTGCGCCAGATGCGGTGCAAACGCAGGCAGCGCCAGGCGCCGTGCGTTGACCGGGACAGCGGCGGCCCGTGCCACCTCGCCGGCGGCAATGAAGCCGCCTTCGGCCATCCGGTTCAGCACCTTGTCGCGGGCAGCTTTTGCCCGCCCGCGATAACGGTCTGGTCGGCGCCGCTCCGGTGATTGCGGCAAGGCGACCAGCATGGCGCCTTGGGCCAGATCGAGTGACTTCGGCTCCTTGCCGAACCAGGCCAGCGAAGCAGCCCTCACCCCCTCGATATTGCCGCCATAGGGTGCATGGGTCAGGTAGAGCTCCAGGATCTGCTGTTTGCCCAGCCGGCGCTCGATCTGCAGCGCCCTGGCCATCTGGCGCACCTTGGCGGCCAATGACCGTTCAGGTCGCGGCTCCAGCAACCGCGCCAGTTGCATGGTGATGGTCGATCCGCCGGACACGATCCGACCGTGACGCAGCATCTGCCAAGCGGCACGGATCATGGCTAGAGGGTCCACACCGCGATGCTGCCAGAAACGCCGGTCCTCGTAGGCGACCAGCATGCGCACAAATTCCGGATCGACCTCGTCCAGATGCACGGGCAGCCGCCAGCGCCCATCGGAGGCGGCGAACGCTCTCAGCAGATGGCCGTTTCTGTCCACGACCTCAACAGATTGTGCCGACGCCTGCGGCAGCGGCGGTGGATAGGCCTGATCCAGTGCCGACAGGCCTGGCAACGCTGCCAGCGTCAGGACGACGGCGATGGCCAGCGCGGCAATGAGCTGTTTGCGCCTCATGGCTGAACCGGACTGATGTCAAGCCGCCCCTGGAGCGTGCGCGCGGAAAACTGGGGGCGGTACATGTCTTCGACCACGGCGGCGGGATGAACGAACTTGCCCGGTGAAACGGCACGCACCACGTAAGCTGCAGTGAACTCGCGATTACCGCCTTTGCGCACGTCGAATGCTGCAACGAAACGGTCTGCACGAAACTCGCTGTGCGCCGCGCTGACATTGCCCAGCCATTCAAACGACTTGAGATCGGCACTGCCCACCAGTTTGGGACTATCGATCTCAAAGCCGCCGGGCAACAGGTCACTGACGACGATACGTGACGGCCAGTTGTTCTGCTGCACGATACTGAGCACCACTACGAAACGATCGTTCTGGTTGACCTGGCTGACGTCGGTTTCCACGCCATCGAGCGTGTAGTACCTGCGTTCTATGGTGAAACCCTTGCCACCGGCAGGCAGCGCGTCGAGCGGTGCAGCAAGCACATTGACGGTCGCCAGCACCTCGTCTTGGCCGCGGTTGACGATTTCCATCGGCACGACGGCAAGACCTTCGCCGGTCATCGTGCCGGAGTAACCGCCGGCATGATCAGCCCCGCCAATGGCCAGCTTCATCGAGGTGTCGGCGCGTTTCACGCCACGCGCGGCAAGCAGCATCCAGACATTTTCCTGCGTGGTGGAGTAACGGTCGCGGGACGCCTTTGCGGAAACCAGGTCAACCATCGCAGGGATTGATTGCGGCAGCGGCTGCGTCTCCGATGCCAGCGCCAGCATGGCGGATGCGTCGCGCAGGCTGGACCCGTAATCCGACCGTGACAGATCGCCCTTGTCCTGGCGTGCCTGAGCGAAGGCCGACTGGAACGCCGTTCCCGACCGGTTGGCATCGCCATAAAGGGCCAGCGCTGCGCCTAGCTGCGCCCGAGCCATGGGGCTCCTGAACTCTTCCAGCTTGGTGTCGGCATAGTAGCGCAGGTCTCCGGCCGAGGCCCGGCGATTGCGGGCCAGGACATAAAGCGCATAAGCGATTCCGCCGCCGCGATCCTTGACGTTCTGATCATAGGACAGGACGTTCTGCAAGTTCTCCAGCGCGGCCAGCATGGCTTTCTCGCGAACCTTGAAACCCTTTTCCCGGGCCCGCGTCAGGAAATCGGTCACATAGGCGTCGAGCCAAAGGTCGCCATAACCAGGGTTCCACAGGCCAAAGCTGCCGGACGACGACTGGTTGGCCAGCACGCGATAGATGGCTTTCTGGACCCGGGTCCGGACATCGCTCTCATCCTCAGCCTTGGGATCCCCCGGCAGATCACTCAGGTACAGCAGCGGCAGCGCCCGGCTGGTGGTCTGCTCGGTGCAGCCATAGGGATAGCGGTCCAGGGATGCCAGCACCGATGCGGTGTTGAAGCCGCGCGTTCTCGATACATCGACCGTCACCAGCGCGCCGTCAGGCTGGCTGCCGGCGAGCAATTTCTCGTCCAGCGCAATCGTTCCGCCGTTCGCAGCAAGGGTCATCTCCTGCCGTCGGGCAATCGGCAGCGCCGCGGGCCGGACCGGCACATAAAGCGTCTGGGCAAGATCAATGCCGCTCTCATGGGTCAGGCGTACATTCACCTGGCCCGACCCGACACCTGTTGCCGAAAACGGCACCGACAGGGACGCCTTTCCGCCATCCGCGAGCGTCACGATGTTGGGCAACAGCCCCTGCTCCGCCGACAGCCCGTCTTCCGCGATGACCTCAACCACGTAATCGCCAGCCGGACCATCTGTATTGGCGATGTCCAACCGCAAACGTGATGTGTCGCCGGGCGCCATGACCTTTGGCGCAGTCGCCAGCAGCACCACCGGATCGCGAACGATGACATCTTGTGAGGCATTACCGACCTGATGCTTCGACCAGGCCACCGCCATCAGCCGGATCGTGCCGTTGAACTGTGGTAGGTCAAAGCTCACCGCTGCCTTGCCGTCGGCACCGACTTCCACCGGTCCGGAAAACAGAGCCAGCAGCTTTTGTGTCGGCGGGCTGCCGTCGGACGCCAGACCGGCAGCGTCGCCGCCGCTCCTGATCTGTCCTTGAACCCCGAGCGAAGCGTCAATCAAGCGGCCGTAGATATCGCGGATGTCCAGGCCAATCCTGCGCTGGCCGAAATACCAGCCGGCCGGATCAGGCGTCTCGTAGCGGGTCAGATTCAATATACCCACGTCAACGGCCGCAACCGTCACAAAGGCCTGCTCGCCTCTAGCCAACCCGGTGAGCGTCATCGGCACTTCAAGCTGGCCCCTTGCGGCGACCTGGTCCGGCGCGCCCAGTGCCAGATCGATCTTGCGCGGTTCGGGGTCCACCTGCAGCCATTTCACGCCAATGGCACGGGATGGAAGCCGGCTGTTTTCTGCGTCACCGCGGCGATACAGGGTGGCAGTCACATAGGCACCGGCGCCCCAATCCGCGCCGACAGGAAACTCGACCACAGTGTCGCCGGCGTCGACGCTGACTGTCCTGACATCTGACAGCTGGTTAGTACCAACGGTCACTAGCACTTCGCCGGCGTGACGCGCCGAGATCGTCAGCCGTGCCTTATCCCCTGCCGCATAGGCTGCCTTGTCCAGCGCCATCTCCAGGCCGTCCGGAGCATCAAGCGAGGCGGCAGTGACAACCCATCCCGCGTTGAAGTCCACGCTCGCAGCAGCACCTCCGGCCCGGGGATCGGTGACCTCCAGCCTGTAGCGGCCCCAGGCGACGGGAACCGATATCCTGGCTTCGCCCTGCGCAGGTGCATCAACCTGTCCGTCCGCAACCTGCTTGGTCAGATCGATGGCTTCATAGCTCCACCTGTCACCGCTCCGGTACCATTGGTAGTTGCGTTCAAGTCGGATCAGACGCCATTTCAGACCAGTGACCTGGGCCCTGCCCCCGTCCGGTTCAACGGTGATGACTCGGAACCCGGCGGTCGAATTCTCCGCAACCTGGGCCTCGCCTGCATCCGGCCTGATGCCGATCACCGTGCGTTCAGGCCTGATCTTCAGATCAACATCCCTCTCAACGGCCCGACCACCCGGCTCGCGCACGCGCATGACGACGCTGCCAGCCAGCAATTGCGTGGTAGCCGGCGCTCCCGTCAGAACCACAGGAACCTCAGCCTTGCCGGCAGCATCAAGATCAGGCACCGCGTCAAGCGGGCGGGTCACCGCCTGGATCTGTTCTTCCGCCAGGCCGAACAGATAACCCGGATAGGCATCCCACTGGCGTGTGGTCTTTATCCTGACACTGCCTTCAACCCCGAGGCCCGCCGCCGGCGCCCCGTACAGGTACCGGCCGTCGATTGCCACAGTTGCCGGCTGCGTGACGGCGATTTCCGGCGGCGAGGCAGCTAGGTCGAATTCAAGCCGGTCAGGCACGAAATCCTCGACCAGGAAGCGCATTTCGGCCACTGGGTCGGCCTTGATGTCGGTGTGCATGCGCACCGACCAAGTTCCGCGCATGGCATTGTCCTGAAGCTCGTAGTCCACCATGTGGCCACCGAGCCGGTCTTCAGCGGAGACAATGCGCCGGTCTTCGACACCATCGGGACGGCGGAAAACGAATGTCAGCGGCAACCCGCCGAGAGCATGGGCCGACACATCCCTTACAAGTGCAGATGCATGGACGGTCTCTCCGGGCCGGTAGATGCCGCGCTCGGTCCAGGAGAACACGTCAACCGCTCCAGGCGATGCCCTGCCCGCCACGCCACGGTCGGCAAAGTCGAACCCGGCACGGGTCAGATCAAGCAACACGAAATCACTGCTGCCCCGGCGCACCAGAACAGCAGCCGGTGCCATTGCATCCTTGCCGCGGACCAGGCCGGCAGCAAAACTTGCACGACCGTTTTCGTCACTGACGACCGAGCCCAGCACTTCATTGTTGCGGGCAACCAGTTGCACATCTGCCTTGGCAATGGGCTTTGCCGACGCAAGACTGCGCACAAACACGTTGAGGCCGTCTTCCCCGGTGAAACTGGTTACGCCGATATCTGAAATGACAAACCATTGCGTTGCGCGCGCCTGCCAGTTGTCAGCCTGTCCGTCCTTGGGTACGGCGGTCAGGACATAAATGCCCGGCTTCTTGTCCGGTATCGCCTCATCGACTGGAAAACTCGTCGTCACTTCCTTGTTGAGCTGGCTGGCAATGTCGATGCTGCCCTGCCAGACGGGTGAACCGAGATCCTGCCTGATATTGTCTATCTCATAGCCTTTCAGCTGGCGCAGGAACGTGCTGCCGGACAACAGTCGCGCCAGCGTCCTGTCGCCGATGCGATAGGCCTCAAGCCGGGCGCTGTCGGTGTTGACGGAGATCAGCGGTATGCCGCGCCGTGTTGTGCTGGGCAGAACAAACCGGTCACCGGTAAAGCGCACTGAAGGCGCGCGGTCGCGCACATACACATTCAGGGCCACCGGTTGCTCCAGCACCTCGCCCACCGACGACGGCAGGCCCTGGCGCAATCCAACCCTGTAGGTCTGTCCATGCGACAACCATTCGACACAGACCTGCTTGTCCTTGGCTTCCAGTGATTTGGCAGAGGCGCCATTCACCGTTACGAACTGCGCATAATCTGTTCCGGAGCGCACCAGGCTTTCGGAAAACTGCACACAGATGCGCGGTGTCGCCGCATCGCTGTCCACCGAATGGCCGACCACCCGAAAGCCCTGACGTTCGCGCAGTTCCTTGTACGCCGCGCGCACTTCCGCCGACGACAACAGCGAAAGACTGGCCTTGTAGGCTTCGAGCGCTGGTCGGAACAGGCTGCGCTTGTCGAGTGCATCGGCCAGCACCGCCAGCGCCTCTGCTCTCACGGCAGTGGTTGTGCTCCTGCGATAAGCGATCTGGGCGGCCGACGAAGCGGTCTGCTTGAGCCGATAGTTGTTCTCGCCTGGACCGGGAATGACACGAAGCGAAGCCCGCGCAAAGCCAATCCACAGCGCAGCATCATCTGTGTCAAGCCTCAGTGCACCCAAATAGGCATCGCGGGCAACGCGCACGTCACCAGACAGAAGCCCGGCGTCACCGGCTTTCCTGAGCGCGAAGAAGCCACGCGCCTCAGCGGCATCAGGCGCACCGATTTCCCGTTTCGTCTGGTGCACTTCCGCGGTTACGTGTTCGGGCAGGAAGTCCAGCGGTGGCGGCGCACCAAGCTCAGCCTGGGCAGACACGTCCACCACCCGCCCGGCTATGGCCCCTGCGAACGGTTTCGCAATACCATGGTCGGATTTCAGGAAGCACCATTCCTGTTTGCTGGTGTAGGTGAACGCGCGGCACTGCTCATCTTCAAGGCACAATGCCTTGCACTGGTCGAGCGAGACATCGCTGTGTGTGCTCAGGTCAAATCCGAAATAGTCCAGATCCGGCGATGTGACGATGGTTCGCTCGGCGGCCGCGGCTTGCGCCGGCAGGAAAATCAATGTGAGCAGCAGCAGGGAAAACGCAAGCGCGTTCTGGGAACTCGACCTCATGGTCCATTCTCCGTCCAACAACGATCGCCCCGTCTACGTCACCATAATGCGGCGCCCGTGCCAGAAGTCAATTGACAGAAGCCGAAGATGCACATCCAGATCAGGTGTGGCTCCAGTCATCCGGATCGTCGGAGTTGCCAGGGGACAGGCCCAGGATGTCGCCGTCGGTCGAACACCCCAGGCCGAGAACCGTACGATTGGCATAGCTGAAGTAGGCCGAGACCTGGTTTATTTCCAGGATTTCGCCGTCTGTGTAACCAGCCGAACGCAACTGTTCGATGAGGCGTCTGTCCATGGCGGCAGGGTCTTCGGTCAGCTGCCGGGCATACTCCATGGCCAGCTTTTGCCGGTCGTCCAGAGGTGCCTCGTCGACGGATCTGGCTTCGATGGCAGCGCGAATCGCGGCCGCCCTGTGATCGTCGTCGAGGAGCCGCCGCAACCCGCAGAAGTGATGTTCCACACAGTACTTGCACTCATTGAGTGAACTGACCCATACCCCGAGTGTCTCAAGGAACCATTTGGGAACTGTGTTGCCGGCATGATGCAGGACATATTTGTAGATCGCCATATGGCCTTCCATCGTGTGCGGCCTGAGCGAGTGCATCATCATGATGTTGTCGACGTTGTTGCCAGGGCCCTTGACCCGGTCATACAAGGCTTTCAACTTTCCCTCTGCGTCGTCATAGGCAACAGTTTTGATCCAGGCCATCTGGGTCCCTCGCGAATTGTTTGTCAGGTTCCGGCAAGCGCCTTCGAACCATCGGCCATGCAACATGGTTGCAAACCCTGCCGGTTTGGCGCTAGGCAATATGCCGTAAAGTGATATCAGCGAAAAAGGCAGGGGCAATGTCGAAACTCACCGGGACCGAAGTCTTTCAAGTCACTGGAGAGCTGGAAGTGACCCAGGTGCCGGACGGCTTTGTCATCTACGATGAGAAAAATGAAAAGGTCCACTACCTGAACCCTACGGCCGCCGTCATCTATACGGTATGTGATGGCAAGATGCCGGTCAGTGACGTCCAGGCCTTTGTCCGCGAGGCCTACGACCTCGACCAGGACGTCGAACTTGACGGATTTTTTGCCGACCTGGAAAAGGCAGGGCTGGTTTGCCGGGCAAAGTAGTCACAACACGATCCATCACCAGTATTGTCCACTTTCACTGCGCCGATGACATGCTCGCCGAGCGCCTAGCGTTCCTTGCTGCAGCCCCAAGCATGCCCAATCAGGCTATCGGTTCGGTCGACATCGAGTCGGCGATACTCGCTGACGGCTACTATGACTTCGCCCCCCCGCATGACGGATTGCCTGGCACATGTGAACACATGCTCAACCGGGGACATCAAATCCTCAAGGACACGATGGTGGCTGAAACATCCGGGGCACCTATCGCGCATGCGGCCAGCATAGTGGTCGACGGTTGCAGATTCCTGGTCATGGCAGACAAGGGATCCGGAAAAACGACCCTGAGTTTGCGATGCCTTGCGGAGGGTTTTTCGGTGGAAGGTGATGAGCATGTGGTCATTGGGCAGACCGACGTTCTGGCGCGCCCGCGTACATTGCGCATAAAGCAGGGTTCGCTTGCTCATGTCCCGGAACTTGAAGAGCATATCCGCAACTGCCCGGCCATCATCGACTGGGATGGCAATCCGATCTACTCGGTTACGCCACAGACGTCGGAAACAAGCTGGACAATCGATCAGGGCCCGGCTGATGTGCTCTTGTTTCTCACACCAAACCACGGTGGATTGACAGCAACCAGACCCCTATCACCGAATCAGGCGTTTGAAAGGCTCACCAGATCTGTGTTTCTGCCGGAGACAGGAAAGCCTGCCGCTCTGGCACGCCTGCACAATCTGACACGTGCAGCCAGAAGCCTGGAAATGCGGTTGGGATGCCTGAAAACGGCAATATGGCACTTGCGTCAACTTTCAAGATCATGATAAGCCTGCTTTTTGTTAAGGCAGTAAAAGCTAGGGGTTTGGTATGACTGATAAATTCGAAAAATCCGTGCAATCCATCGACGAAAGCAAGCGCGAAACAATCCGCACCCTAGTCCGTACAGCCGCTTTCACTGCACCAGTGATCGCCACATTTGCGATCGACGGCAAGATGAGTTCATCTTTGGCTCAGGTGGTCATGGCGAGCAACAGCTAGCGATTTATCATTTCAACCGTCTCTGCGTGCATGATCGTCAAGAACGAGGCAGCTTTCCTGGAAGGCTGCCTTTCTGCTTTGCGGACCCATGTGGACGAAATTGTCATTGTGGACACCGGGTCGAGCGATGGCACACCCGAAATCGCCCGTCGGTTCGACTGTAAGCTGCTGCATCAGCCATGGCAGGGCAACTTTTCCGCCGCCCGGAATTATGCCATCGACAATGGCTCCTGTGACTGGGTGCTGTACATTGATGCCGATGAAAGACTGAGCTGCAAGGGCAACGTCCCGTTGGCCTCGCTTTTGCCCGATGCGGATGTGAAGGGCCTCAGAGTAAAGTTCCGCCCCCGAACTGATATGACCTGCTACGATGAATTGCGACTCTTCCGCCGCGACCCACGCATACGGTTCAAAGGGTCGATGCACGAATCCATTGTGCCCTCCGTAAAGGCAGTCTGCGATGCGGATGACGGTCAAATCATGCAGCAATATGCGATCGCGATTGACCACCTTGGCTACGACGGCAACCAGCACCACAAGCATCACAGAAATGTTCCCCTGCTGCTGCAGGCGATCGTCGAGAACCCCAATCGCGTTTTCTTGCGATATGATCTGGGCTACCGGCTGGATGCACTGGCACGAAAGGACGAAGCTGCAGAGCACCTGGCGGTCGGCATGCGGCTGGCAGCACGTAAACAGGCTTCGGAACAGGAGCGCGTCGAAGGATCAATGTGTGCTCAGGTTCTGGTTTCGATGTTCCTGGATACCGAGCAAGCGGATGACGCACTGTCGGCAGCCTCCGACGGGCTGGCGCTTTTCAAGGACAATATGGCATTGCATTGGGGCAAGGCCCGCTGCCTGGTTGCTCTAGGTCGTTCGGATGAGGCGATCAGCTTGCTGGAACCGCTCAGTCAGCACGACCCGGAAACTTTCTTCGACCGGCGCATTGCGTACTCCAAATCAGTTTTCGGCGAAGACGTACATGGGCTTCTAGGTGCCGCCCGGTTTCGCGCCGGTAATTATGTCGGCGCCTGCCAAAGTTACGCAAACGCGATGCGTTTCGCACCTGACTCTCTCGAATTCCGGACGAAACTGGCACTCAGTAAAGCCCGTGCCAATTCGCTCTAGTTGGCTTCAAGCATCAATGATGCCTGACGCCTTGCATCTCTGCTCCTGGTAATCCAGCCATACGGCCGAGTGGCAACCGTCCAAAACCGTCTGCAGCACACCGCTTCCGGTTGCGCCTTTCGACAGCTGATCTCTTGTTAGCCTGAGATGCTCCTGCACTCCCCTGACCGGCGACACCGTGTGGCCGCTCAGATATCGCTGTGCCACGATTTCGGCATCGCGCTCAGCAATGGCACCGGTCTCCAGACCTTGCGGCAATGACACGTTCAGGACACGTCTTGCAAGAGCGCACCACAAGTCCAGCCCTGCGCTCAACCGTGCGCGCGGCCGCGTGATCTCGGCAAGTTGCGAGACGGCTGCCGCGTCCAACCGGCAAACCGCAGACGCAAACTCCAGCAAGCCCTTCAGGCTGAGTGTTCCGTAGATGTATCCCCTGTTCTGAAAATGATGATGCGCCAGCCCGTGCAGGACAGATCCGGCATCGCTCAATTGCCGATACTCAAGACCGCGCCAGGTTTCAACGGTTGCAGTCTGCAACAACGTCTGATCCGGCAGGACCGCCCGGGCCCGCGCGCCGGCCAGCTTGACGTGTGGTTCAATGGTCGCCGGCAGACCGGCCCTTTCCATTGGCCTCAGGTGATGCGGGCGCGCGCCAGCATTCGCGCACTCGACAAA
This sequence comes from Pseudomonadota bacterium, assembly GCA_039194725.1. Taxonomy (GTDB): domain Bacteria; phylum Pseudomonadota; class Alphaproteobacteria; order Rhizobiales; family Aestuariivirgaceae; genus Anderseniella. The sequence continues at coordinate 2,527 of JBCCVY010000009.1, read as the reverse complement.
CCCTGCCTCAATCAGGGCCGCAACCGTCGCGCTGGCCTGCGCCGGGTCGACGGCAAAATCAATATCGCGCTGGAAACGCCAATCAGGTTCGCCTGAAACCAGTGACATCGACCCTTTCAGGATCAACGGCACAACACCGGCGCTGTTAAGGTGGGTGACAATATCCTGCAACGCCTGTGTCAAAACGGCCCGGCGCCGGGACAGCTCGGCATCAAGGCGGCCAATCTGCGTGGCAATCGTTTCCTGCTCGTCATCACATGCCGGTCTTGGAAGCAGTATGCCATTGAGCTTCAACCGGCTTACTGCTGCTGAAACCAACTGGCGGCGGGACGCGGCCGTCATCAAGGCATCCAAGGCTCGGATGTCGCCCAGCAGTTCAAACCGCAGCGCGGTGATTTGTTCCGGTTGAGGATCAAAGCGCAGGAGCCTGACCAGCAAGTCATGCCGCTCGGTGGGCTGCAACAAGGAGGCTCCACCCATGACTCAAACGGCTCCGTTTACCTGTGCAACGATTGCATCCGCCATACGAAGTGACAGCGCATGAACTGTCATTGAGGGACCCTCGCCGGCTCCGATAATCAGGACATCTGTTGTCCTGGGCAAAGCATGACCTGCATCGCGATCAGTCACGCCCGGCACCCGTCCAAGGCAAACGCGGCGTCTCGTATCCGTCAGGCTGCGGCGCGCCCGGCAACCGGAGGCGGCCAGCCCATTTCCTGTCGACAGGCTCAAGCATGCACAAGCTCCAGGTCCGGCAACCCCCAACACTGGACACCCATGTCGCGCGCCATGGCCGCCAAGCCCTCGGTTTCGATCTCGCCCTTCCCCCACACCGGATGCTGTTGGCGGATCACGGAGGATTCCACTCCGTACTTGTATGGCGGGAATATCAAGCCATCGCGATGCAGGTCCGCCTTCACCAGCAACGCCGTTCCACCGACACTGTCAATGCGGACCGGGCCACCAGTTCCACGCAAGTCATGCATGTGCAACCTGCCATTGTCCTTCCAGGCATTGCGATCAAAACTCTCGCCTCCGGGTTCCTGTACGCAATCAGGATGCAGGATGTCGAGATCGTAGCTGAGCAAATGCTCAACTAGGTCTGCCGGGTACGCGACGACATCGACATCCAGCCACAGTACCCAATCTTCGTCAGACAGCGCGCGAAACAACAGCTGATTTCGGGACCTGGCCAAAACGCTGCGCCTTGCCAGTTGCAGCCCGGCCTCCCAGCGCGGCACCGCTGCAGGCATGTTGAAGCCATAATCTCTCTTGAAGACCTGAAGGGAACGGAAGTCGCCGCGGCACCTGTCGGCGAGAGCCAGCAATTCGTCATAGGTGCCGTCGGTGCTGTCGCTCTCGAGCAACGCTATGGACAGGTGTTTCCGGTTGTAGGAAAGTTGATGGAGTTTCTGAAAATATCCGGGCAGATACTGCTTAGCGTTCTTGACCGGTGTCAGTATCAGCACATTTTGCACAGGTGAATTCCAAACTTCGTCTTACTGGTCCGACTTGCCATCAGCATAGTCACAAAACCTGTGACAAGGAATGCACGCCGGACGGTTACCCTGACTGACGACGTTGGTGTAATGTAACCAGAAAAACAATGCGTTCCGGTCCACTACAACAAGCCCTTCACTTTTTGGAGTTGCTATTGCAGTTTGAAAGATATGCGGGTTCTGGAAGGCCGAAAACATTTCGGGAGTAATCGTGCCGTCAAAATCTGACAGTTCCCTGGTACGCGATCTGATTGATGACGCGACCTCGGCGGGGCCATATCCAGACGGGTCAAGCCAAGGCAGAGGTATCGTCATATGTGCCGGTGGTCCGGTGATGCTGACCAACGCCTACGTGCTGGTGCGGGTGCTGCGGGACATTCACAAATCGCGCCTGCCTATCGAGATGTGGCATCTCGGGGCGCAGGAAATGCCTGGACTCATGGCAGCCGTCTTCAATGAGCTGGGATGCAAGGTTATCGATGCACGCAGCGGCAACGACACGTCCATTCACGACGGGTGGCAACTCAAATCCCATGCCGTCAAAAACTCCGGGTTCGAGGACGTTCTTTTGCTGGATGCGGACCAGGTTCCGCTGGCCGACCCTGAAGTGTTGTTCGACTGTCCACAATATCTTGAAACAGGCGCGATCTTCTGGCCAGACATCATTGATCTGGCTGCCGAAAATCCGATCTGGCCGATGCTTGGCCTTGAGCCCGAGCAGGTTCGCTCGTGGGAAAGCGGGCAGTTGTGTGTCAACAGAAAACGGCACTGGAAAGCGATCAACATCGCGCTTGCCATGAACCAGCGGGCTGAGACATTCTACAAGCTTGTTTACGGCGACAAGGACACGTTCCTGCTGGCATGGCGGCTGGGCGGCAGCGAATGCGCGCTGGTGCCGCATTCTCCGTTTCAGAGCGAGCGCTTTCTGTGCCAGAGAGATTTCGACGGCACGCCCTTGTTCCAGCATAGGACCAACTGCAAATGGTCGCTCAACGAGGCCAACGTCAATGCAGCCGGTTTCAAGCTCT
>JBCCVY010000008.1:0-26564 GCA_039194725.1 Pseudomonadota bacterium | reverse complement strand
GTCGGTTGTCCGCGTCAACAAGAAGAAAGAAATCATTGTTGCGGTGGCGGTGCCGGTGCAGCGCTTCCGGGCGGTCCAGGGCGCCCTCGTGCTGACCACGCCGGGCGGCGAGATTGACGCGGTTCTGCGTGAAGATCTGCGCATCATCCTGTTCATCTTCATGTTCACCTCGCTGGTGACCATCATCCTGTCGCTGCTGATGGCGGGCCACATAGCCGAACCCATCAGACGGCTGTCGGGTGCGGCAGCGGCGGTGAGCCGCGGCAATGCCAAGCGGGTGGAAATTCCCGACTTTTCATCGCGACGCGACGAAATCGGGCATCTGTCCGGCTCGCTGCGCGAGATGACCAGCTCGCTGTATAACCGCATCGAGGCCATCGAGGCATTTGCCGCGGACGTCGCCCATGAGCTGAAGAACCCGCTGACATCACTGCGCTCGGCCGTTGAAACCATCGAGTACGCGCGCACGCCGGAACAGCGCGAACGCCTGGTTGCCATCGTCAAGGATGACGTGAAGCGGCTGGACCGGCTGATTTCCGACATTTCGGATGCGTCGCGGCTGGATGCCGAACTGGCCCGCAGCGAAGCCGGACCGGTTGACATGCGGCAATTGCTTGAAACCTTTGTCGAGCTCGCCAACGAGACCCGGCGCGAAAACCAGCCGCATGTGACGCTCAAGGTCGAACCGCTGCCGGCGGACGTTGGCGACAAGGACGGCTACATCATCGCCGGACATGACAACCGGCTCGGCCAGGTCACGCGCAACCTGATTGCCAATGCGGTGTCATTCTCGCCGGCCGACGGGGAAGTTGCCGTCACCCTGCGCCGCAAGGGGCGCGTCGTGGAGTATGTGGTGGAGGATTGCGGTCCCGGCATTCCGCCCGCCAATGTGGAGCGGATCTTCGAACGCTTCTATACCGACCGGCCGGAAAACTCGTTCGGCAAGAACTCGGGCTTGGGCCTGTCGATCTCGCGCCAGATCGTGGAAGCGCACAACGGCACCATCCGGGCATCGAACCACTATGGCGACCAGTCCAATGAGGACGGGGAAGCCGACATCAAGGGCGCCCGCTTCACGGTGCGTCTGCCGGTTGAACGGTCAAATTCCGACCTGCCGCGCCGCAAGTCCTGACGCTCGCCGTGAGCAAACCTGTCAATACGCATGGCACCTGCATAGCCCTGTCGTGTGCTGAGCACAGGTCGGGAGTATTGCTGCAAGGCGCACCGGGCAGCGGCAAGTCGTCGCTGGCCCTGCAACTGATCGACCGGCCAGGATTTGGTGCGGGATCTGCCCAACCCGTCTGCGGGCAGCTGGTCAGCGACGATCAGGTTTTGCTGGAGAACATCGACGGTGGGCTCACGGCCAGTGCGCCTGGCGCCATTTCCGGACTGCTGGAGGTGCGCGGCACCGGCATTATCAAGGTCGAACAGACCAGTTCGCCGGTGCGCCTCGACATGGTCATTGTTCACGCGGATGCGGCGGATATGGACCGGCTGCCGGCGCCTGCAGTCATCGATCTGTGCGACCGAACCCTGCCGCTGCACAAAATCGACTTCGCGACCCCGTCAGCGGCGGCACAGGTGCGCACATTGGCGCTGATCGGTTGGCGATTGCTGAGCCTGAGCAATTCGTGAGTATCGGTGGATCGGGCCTTGCAGACAGTCACCGAAACGGTAATGTAGCGATCCGTTTAAACGAAGGTGCATCATCGTTGCCGGAAATTTTCGCAGAGCAGTACCAGGTGCCAAATTGCCGGGCGTTATATCCATGATTGGGCTCGTGCTGGTGTCACATGGCAAGCTGGCGCAGGAACTGTGCAACGCGCTGGTGCATGTGGTTGGGCCTCAGGAGAACATTGAAGTCATCGGGATCGGACCTGACGACGACGGCGACCAGCGCCGTGACGACATCCTGGCCGCCATCAAGAAGGTTGATTCCGGCGCCGGGGTGGTGGTTGTAACCGACATGTTCGGGGGCACCCCGTCCAACCTGGCCATTTCGGCCATGGATGACGGCGATATCGAAGTGCTCGCCGGGGCAAACCTGCCGATGCTGATAAAGCTGGCCAGCGTGCGCGCCTCGCTGCCGCTGCAGAAAGCTGCCGAAGAAGCCCAGAATGCCGGGCGAAAATACATCAACCTTGCCGGAAGCCTGCTTGACCGATGACCATGGTGCGCGAGCTTGAGATTACCAACCGTCGTGGCCTGCATGCCCGCGCATCCGCCAAGTTCGTCAAATGCGTCGAGCAGTTTGACGCCGAAGTGACCGTCTCCCATGACGGGCAAAGCGTGCCTGGAACGTCCATTCTGGGGCTGATGATGCTGGCCGCATGCACCGGCACGACCATCAAGGTCAGCGCCGAAGGCAAACAGGCCAATGCCGCCCTGGACGCCATCACCGCCCTGCTGGCCGACCGGTTCGGCGAAGACCGCGAAGACAAGGGCGCATGCAGCCCCACAGCGGTAAGAGATATATAAAGATTTATTTATATGTTCATTGCGAACTGGCGCGCAGGCTGATATAGAGCGCGCAAATCCAACGTCTATTCGCAATCTTTTCACAGGACTCGCCGCTTATGACCAGCTCCAACGATTACGCCGTCGCCGACATTTCCCTGGCCGGGTTTGGCCGCAAGGAAATTACCATTGCAGAGGTCGAAATGCCCGGGCTGATGGCCGTGCGCGAAGAATACGGCGCCAGCCAGCCCCTGAAGGGCGCGCGCATTGCCGGCTCACTGCACATGACCATCCAGACAGCGGTGCTGATCGAAACACTGGTGGCGCTGGGCGCGGAAGTGCGCTGGGCGTCGTGCAACATCTTTTCCACGCAGGACCATGCCGCAGCCGCCATTGCCGAGCGTGGCATTCCGGTTTTCGCCCACAAGGGTGAAACACTCCAGGAATACTGGGATTTCGCCGACAGAATCTTCGACTGGCCGAACGGTGAAACCGCCAACATGATCCTGGACGACGGCGGCGACGCCACAATGTACATCCTGATTGGCGCCAAGGCTGAAAACGATATCTCCGTGCTGGACAATCCCGGCAACGAGGAAGAGGAGATCTTCTTCGCCACCATCCGCAAGCGCATCGAGCGGGATCCGGGCTTCTTCACCAAGGCGCGTGCCGCCATCAAGGGCGTGTCCGAGGAAACCACCACCGGCGTGCATCGTCTATATGAACTGGAAAAGAAAGGCGATCTGCCGTTCCCGGCCATCAATGTCAACGACAGCGTGACCAAGTCGAAATTCGACAACAAGTACGGCTGCCGCGAGTCGCTGGTCGATGCCATCCGGCGCGGAACCGACGTCATGCTGGCCGGCAAGGTTGCAATCGTGGCAGGTTATGGCGATGTCGGCAAAGGCTCGGCCCAGTCTCTCGCCGGCGCGGGCGCGCGGGTGCTGGTCACCGAAGTCGACCCGATCTGTGCGCTTCAGGCCGCCATGGACGGGTTTGAAGTGGTCACGCTGGATGACGATATCGAACGTGCCGATGTCATCGTCACCGCCACCGGCAACAAGGACATCTTGACCGTGGAACACATGCGCCGGGTCAAGGACATGGCGATCGTGTGCAATATCGGCCATTTCGACAATGAAATTCAGGTTGCCGGCCTGAAAAACTTCAAGTGGACCAATGTCAAGCCGCAGGTGGACATGATCGAGTTTCCCGCCGGCAACCGGATGATCCTGTTGTCCGAGGGCCGCCTGGTGAACCTGGGCAACGCCACAGGCCATCCGAGCTTCGTCATGTCCGCGTCGTTCGCCAACCAGACCCTGGCGCAGATCGAGCTGTGGACCAAAGGCGATGAATACGAAAACTCGGTCTATGTGCTGCCCAAGCATCTGGATGAAAAGGTTGCCATGCTGCACCTCGGCAAGATCGGCGCCAAGCTGACCAGGCTTTCCGATGAGCAGGCGAAGTACATCGGCGTGACCCCGGACGGACCGTTCAAGCCGGAAACCTACCGCTACTGACACCGATTGCGGCATCACCCGGTGTTTTCAAGGCACGCTGGACCGTTGAGAGATCTGCAACCGGACAGCGTGCTTTTTCGTTTTTGTGCCGCCAGCGCAAGTGCCGGCCGCATTGGGTCATTTGATCCGGTTGAAACGGCCCATATGCACGAAGTGAGGCACGCCGGATCAGCAAACGGGAAAACCCGGTCAAACGATTCATTATTACCGGAATTTGCGCTATACCTGTCGCGGGACGTTGCGTGTTCGATTCGCGCGGGGACGTACTGCATGTTCAGGTCACCCTGGTACGGGTAAGTGAAGTTGCTTTGCGTTTGGGACAACAGGCATTCGCGTGAATGCCAAGAACGAGATGAGGTTAGATTGGATTATTTGATGGCGGAAAATCGGTTCACTCGGCTAGGCGCGTCGCGCAGCGCGATGTGGTGCATCGGGCAAGCGGCGCAACGACGCCGATGGACCGATTTTCCTCCACCCGGATGGCAACAATGATGTCGATACTGGTGGCGCCAGGGCCGGGCGATTTTGCCCTCTGGCGTCGTTGGATCGCGCTTGTGGTGGAGCGACACCACGGCGCGCAATCCGCCTAGCCAGCGACCAAAATCGCCGCGGTAAAATGATCCAATCTAACCTCATCTCGTTCTCAAGTTGATCTAACACTTTGGAATCGGGTACCTTTTCTCTTATCAGGTGATTCCGCCTGAAAAGTGGGTGCTCCGGGGAAGAACGTTTTCAGGGGGCCTGAAACGCTTTGCACTTTGTGCGAAACAGTGGCGGGGGGTCTTGTGCGGCAGCACTGTTAGTTGCCGTAACTGTCGGTTTGTGCGCTTATCCCCGCCACGCGGCTGGCCAGAGCTTCCTGAACACGGCGGTGGCTCCGGAAAATACCTACGCCTTTGCAACGCTGATGCTGTCGGCGGCGGTGATGCTGTGGGCCTTCATTGCTGTACGCCGCATGGCAATGCGGCGAACCGAGGCCGACACCCGGATTGCAGAACTCGAAGCAGAGCTGAACGAGGCCCAGGCGATCATCAATGCCGAGCCCAGCGTGCTGTTCATCTGGCGCGACGGACGTTCCGGACCGGATACCATCACCGGAGACCTGCGCGGCACGGTTCAGCTCAATACCGCGCCTGAACACCTGGCTGAATTCTCCAGATGGCTTGACGATGAATCGGTCAGCGCCGTGGAAAGCGGACTTGCGGCCCTGCGCGCAGCAGGAACACCGTTCAACATTGCCCTGAAGACGCAGGATGACGAACTGGTCGAAGCCGACGGCCGTGTCGCCGGCGGCGTCGCGACCATGCGGATCAAGCCGTTGTCCGGCGAGCGCCGCGACACCAAGGAACTGATGTTCGATGCCAGGCGCCTGGGCAAACAGGTTGAACGGCTGTCCTCGATGCTCGACAAGGCGCCGTTTCCGGTTTTCCTGCGCGACGAGACAGATGACCTTATCTGGGTCAACCAGGCCTACATGGATGCCATCGAGCACACCGACATCGACGAGGTCATCGAACAGAACATCCCGCTCATCGACCGCGAGGCGTTCACGCCGGTGACGTCGCCTGTCGATGACGCGCGCGCCATTTCCCGTGGTTCTGCCGTGGTGGCCGGAACCAAACGCACGCTGGAACTGGTGGAAGTGCCGTTTGACAACACGACCGCCTCGTTCGCGCTGGACATGACGCGGCTGGAGGACACCCGCAAGGAGCTTGACCGCCAGATCCGTTCGCATGCCAGCACGTTGAACAAGATAACCGCCGCCATCGCCACCTTTGCCGCCGACCAGAAGCTGTCGTTCTACAATGCCGCGTTTGCACAGTTGTGGTCACTGGACACCAAGTGGCTCGACACCCACCCCAGCCATGGTGAGATTCTCGACCGCCTGCGCGAGGAGCGAAAACTGCCGGAGCAAGCCAATTACCGGACCTGGAAGACCGAACAGCTGGCATCCTATGCGCGCCTGGATACGCCTGAAGAGCTATGGCATCTGCCGGATGGCCGCTCGCTGCGGGTGGTGTCCGAGCAACCGCGCTCTGGCGAGGTTTCGGTGCTGTATGAGGATGTATCTGAAAAGATCCAGCTTGAAAGCCGCTACAACGAACTGATCGGCGTGCAGCGCGAGACCATCGACAACCTGCATGAAGGGCTGGCGCTGTTTGGCACCGATGGCTGCCTGAAACTGTTCAACCCGACATTCGGGCGCTTCTGGCAACTGGACGAAGCCTTCCTCGACACCCGGCCGCATGTGGTTGAAGTGTTCCAGCAATGCGCGCGACTGATGCCGCAACCGGAAATGTGGAACGAGGTCAAGCTGGCGGTGACATCGCTGTCCGACAGCCGCCGTCCGCTTCAGGACCGGCTGATCCGTCCGGACGGCATGGTGCTGGACTACAACGTCGTGCCCCTGCCCGACGGCAACACGCTGATCACCTATGTGGACGTGACCGCCAGTTCGGGCATCGAGCGGGCACTGCGCGAGCGCAATGACGCCCTTGAGGCCGCCGACCGGCTCAAGACCGGTTTCCTGTCGAACGTATCGTATGAACTGCGTACACCGCTGAACTCGATCCTCGGGTTTGCATCTATGCTGTCGGCCGGCATTGCCGGTGAGCTGGCGCCGAAACAGTCGGAATATGTTGCCGACATCCAGTCGTCATCAAATGATCTGCTGGCGGTTATCGACGCCATCCTTGATCTGACCACCATTGATGCAGGTGCCATGGAGCTGCGTCTGGAAACCATCAAGGTCGAAGACCTTTTGTCGGATGTGGCCAACGACTTTGCCCGGCGCATTGACGAGCGCGACCTGACGCTAAACATCGAAATTGCCGAAAATGCGGGAACCCTGAAGGCGGACAGCCGGCGGCTGCACCAGACCATCGGGCGTCTGCTGTCGAATGCCATCGGTTTCTCGCCGACCGGCGCCACGGTGCGCATGGGCGCGCGCCGCGACGGCAGCGACGTGCTGCTGTGGGTGGCTGACAATGGCCGGGGCATGGATGACGAGTTCCAGAAGAAGGCCTTCGAACGGTTCAATGCAAAACCGCTCGCCGGCGGCCATCGCGGCCCCGGCCTTGGCCTGTCTCTGGTGAAGAGCTTCGTGGAACTGCACGGTGGCTCGGTTCGCCTGATGTCGAAGCTGCAGCAGGGTACAACGGTGATCTGCAGGCTGCCCGATTCAGGACCGCGCGAGGTGATCTCACCCGCCAATGTTGAACAGCCCCGATCCGCATCGATGGGCTGAACAGCATGATGTCGACCATGACCGGCGGGCCAGGCTTGCGAGTTGAATTGCCAGACGAGACGGCCAGCGAGCGGCTGGCGACCGGCCTCGCCATGCTGGCGGGCCGGGGAGACCTGATCGCGCTGGAAGGCGACCTTGGCACCGGCAAGACAACAATTGCCCGAAGTTTCATCCGCGCCCTTGCCGACCAACCGGATCTCGAAGTGCCAAGCCCGACATTTACCCTGGTTCAGACCTACGACCTGGCCGGCACCAGCGTGACGCACATGGATTTTTACCGGCTGGAAGAACCGGCTGAGATCGACGAACTGGGCCTCGACGAGGCGCTTGAGGCGGGGCCGATGATCGTTGAGTGGCCGTCGCGTGCCGCTGGTCTGCTGCCGGGCGGCGGACTGCTGATTGAGCTGAGTGAAACAAATGGCGGGCGCAGCGCCGATTTGACCAGCGACAGTGGGAGCTGGGACGAGCGACTTGGCAAACTGCAGCACATAGACAACCTCCTGACCGCAAGCGGCTGGCACATCGCAACCCGCCACAAGATGCCGGCCGACGCCTCGTCACGGCGTTACGAGCGCCTGAGCGGCGGGCCGGACGGCGCTGCCGGGTTGTTGATGGACATGCCGGCACGACCCGACGGCGAGCCTGTCCACAACGGCCTGCCTTACAGCCGCATCGCACATCTGGCCGAGGATATCCGGGCTGTTGAAGCGATCAATCGCGGGCTTCAGGCACAAGGACTGTCAGCACCGGAAATCCACGCCATCGACACCCGCAACGGACTTGCGGTGATCGAGGATTTCGGCGCCATGAGCTTCCGGTCACTGCTCGGTGACGCAGAGCAGTTTTCACTGTGCCTGACGGCGGCTGTGACGATGCTGGCAAACATCGCGCAAATCCACTGGCCGGATCAGGTCGAACTATCCTCCGGCGAAGTCTACCGGCTGCCGCACTACGACATCGACGCACTGCTGATCGAGGCGGAACTGTGCCTCGACTGGTACTGGCCGCATGTGTGCAACGCGCCACTGCAAAGCGAGGTGCGCAATCAGTTCATGACGGCGTGGCGCGCTGTGCTGCAAGACATAGACGCCGACAGCCCGGTCTGGGTGCTGCGCGACTTTCATGTCGACAACCTGTTCTGGCTGCCGGAGCGCGACGGCGACCGCCAGATCGGGCTGATCGACACACAGGACTGTGTGTTGGGCCACCCGGCCTATGATCTGGCCTCACTGCTGCAGGACGTGCGGGTCACCATCCCCGCCGATGCCGAGCAGGACTATTACCACATGTACGTGGCGGCCCGGAGCGCCGACGACGACAGCTTTGATGCCACGGCATTCAAGGCTGCCTACGCCATATTGGGCGCCCAGCGCGCCACCAAGATACTCGGCATTTTTGCCCGCCTGAACGCGCGCGACGGCAAGCCCGGTTATCTCGGGCATCTGCCGCGCGCCAGCGATGTGCTGGAGCACAATCTGCGCCATCCTGCGCTTGCCGGTGTGAAGACGTGGTTTGACACGCACCTGCCGCGCGCCTTACGCGAAAGTGCCGGTTCATGATCGGCTCCCGCGCCATGGTGCTGGCAGCGGGCCTGGGCACCCGCATGCGGCCACTGACCCTGGACCGGCCGAAGCCGCTGATCGAGGTTGCCGGAAGGTCATTGCTGGACCGGGGCGTGGACGTGCTGCAACGCGCCGGCGTCACCCACATGGTGGTCAACAAGCACTACCTGCCTGACCAGATACAGGCCTGGGCCGGCAGCAGGGACGACCTGGACATCACCGTGCAGGACGAAACCGGTCAGCTGCTGGACACCGGCGGCGGCGTGGCGCAGGCCTTGCCGCAACTGGGCGATGAACCGTTCTTCGTGCTCAACTCGGACTCGTTCTGGGTCGACGGGCCGGTACCGGCGCTGAAACGCCTGGCCGGTCTGTGGGATGACGGGCAGATGGACTGTCTGCTACTGTTGTCGGGCAAAGCCCGGTCGATCGGTTTCGACGGGCCCGGTGACTTCGAGATGAACGCAGAAGGACAATTGTCGCGCCGCTCTGGCGACACTGCGCCCCTGGTTTACGCCGGCGCGTACATGGTGCACCCGCGCCTGTTCGCGAACGCCCCGGATGGCGCCTTTTCCATGAACCTTCTGTGGAACCAGGCAATTGCCAGCCAGCGCCTCTTTGGCATGGAGCACGACAACTGGTGGCTGCACGTGGGCACACCAGCTGCCATTGGCGAGGCGGAAAACAGACTGGCCGCTCTGGGCGCAGCATGATGCAGCGCGCCACAGCGTCTGTATTCACCATTCCACCCTCGTGCGGTTTTCTGCCAAGCCTTGTCGCATCGATTCTTGACGGTCACCTGTTTCCAGGTCCGGCAGGTGCGCCGGATCCGCTCGAATTGAGCACCTGGACAATCCTGCTGCCGACGCGGCGTGCGGTGCGGGCCTGCCGGGAGGCTTTCATCGACGCCGATCCGGACAGTGCCCGCCTGCTGCCTGTCATTCGCGCGCTCGGCGACGTCGACGAGGACGAAATCCATATCACCGGCGCCTACGGGCCGGGTGCCGCGGGCGATCTGGACCTGCCGCCTGCCGCCACGCAGATGCAGCGCCAGTTCATCCTGACCCGAATTGTGCGTGACTGGGCGAGCTCCAGCCCGGACAGCCCGGCGGCTCGCGCCGTCAACGACAGCACATCGCACGCCCTGCAAATGGCCGCCTCGCTGGTGCAGCTGATCGACAGTCTTGAAACCGGTGACATCACGCTGGCGGACCTGCCGGAGCTGCTCGCCGGCGATCATGAGATGCCGCTGCATCGCAGCGAAGCCGCCGACTTTCTGAGAATCATCGCGCACATCTACCCGGCCGCCATGGCGGAGGCGAAGTTGATGGGACCGCAGGCAAGACGCTCCGCCCTGCTGCAGGCAGAAGCAGACCGACTGCGCCGGCAACCGCCCGCAGGTCCGGTAATCGCGGCGGGCTCGACCGGCTCGGTGCCGGCGACCGCCGAGCTATTGGTGACGATCGCCCACCTGGCGCGCGGCGCCGTTGTCCTGCCTGGCCTTGATCGCAACCTGGATGATGACAGCTGGGCCGGTATCGAAGCATCGCCGCAGCATCCGCAGTACGGCATGAAGGAGCTGATCGAGAAAATCGGCGTCGAGCGTTCCAGCGTGCCCGACCTGCCGGGCGTTCGCGAGACGGAAACCGGCCGGGCACGCGCCGTACTGGCATCGGAGACGATGCGGCCCAGCGAGGCGACCCATCTGTGGAAAGACCTTGCCAGCCACCGGGACGGGTTCAAGCTGGCCTGCGACACCATCACCGAACTGGTGTGTCCTGAAATGCGCGAACAGGCGCTGATGATCGCCATGCTGATGCGCCAGGCGCACGATGAACACCGCGCCTGTTCACTGATAACGCCGGACCGGCAACTGGCACGCCGGGTGACATCCGAGCTGGCGCGCTGGGGCATACAGGTCGATGACAGCGCTGGCCAGCCGCTCAGCAGCACCGAGCCGGGCATTTTCTTCCGGCTGGTCGCTGAAGTATGTGCGCCGTCGGCCCGGGCGCACGACGTGGTCGCCCTGCTGGGTCACAGGCTGATGGCAGATGAAATGACTGCCGGTGCCGACATGCGCTCATTGGCCAGGACGCTGGAAACAGCCCTGTTCCGGCAGCTGCCCGGCGGACATCATCTACGCGGTCTTGCAGCGCGTATCTCGCAGGCACAACGACTGGCGCAGGACCCGTTTGTGCATCCGCAGGCGCGCAACATCTCACCGCAGCAATGGGCTGACCTGTCTGTCTTTGCAGAGCGGCTGGAACAGATCATGACCCCGCTTCTGGATATGTCGGAGGCCGGCGACGGCAGCCCGTTGGCCGGTATGCTGCATACCCACATTTCAGTTGCCGAGGCCTTGTGCGCCGGCGCCACCGGCGTAGCGGACAGGTTATGGACAGGCGAGGCCGGTGCGGCCCTGTCTGAATCCCTGCGCGAACTGCTCGATCATGCGCACGATGGACCTGCCATGGCCCATGCCGACTATTGCAGCTTCATCACCGACACGTTGCGCGCAGTGCCGGTGCGCAGGCGTTATCCGCTGCACCCAGGGTTGCAGATACTTGGGCTGCTCGAAGCCCGCCTGGTGCAGACGGAGATAGTTGTTCTCGGCGGGTTGAACGAGGGCGTGTGGCCGGGCGATGTCAATCCGGGACCCTGGCTGTCGCGTCCGCAGCATGTTGCCGTGGGCCTGCAACTGCCTGAGCGCAGGCTGGGCCTGGCGGCACATGACTTCGTGCAGGGGCTTGGCGCCGACAAGGTGGTGCTGACCTGGGCCCGCAAGGTCAATGGCACACCGGCGGTGGCATCGCGCTGGTTGCTTAGGTTGAAGGCCGTTCTGGGCGCTGCCGGACTGAGCGACGCCCTTGCTCCTGATCCGGCATGCGACTGGGCGGGCTGGGCACTGGGCCTGGACTGGCACTCAACGATGGCCCCGGGCGACAAGCCGGCCGCGGCGCTGCCGCCGAAACCAACCCCGCCAGTAGAGGCTCGGCCACGGCAGTATTCGGTTTCGCGCGTCGAACGGCTGATGCAAGACCCCTACTGGCTATACGCGAATGCGATTTTGAAACTGAAGCCGCTGCCGCCGCTGGACCGAGAACCGGGTGCGGCTGAACGCGGCCAGCTCGTGCATGCGGTCGTGGAAACGTTCGCCAAGCGATATCCAGCCGCGTTGCCAGACGATGCACCGGCGGTTTTAAGACAAATAGCGATGCAACTGATCGGCGACTATGCGCCCGACCCGGCCCTGCGCGCGCTTTGGCTGCCGCAGGTGTGGCGCATGACAGACTGGTTCTGCGAGCAGGAAGCAGGGCTCAGGGATACGGTGGTCGAGCAGCTGACGGAACTGGAAGGTGTGCACAGGTTTGACGTCGACGGCCACGAGGTCCGGCTCACAGCGCGCGCCGACCGCATTGACCAACTGCGCGTCGGCGGGCTTCGCCTTGTGGACTACAAGACCGGCGGTGCGAGCCTGATGGCACTCCACGACAGCAACGGCAAGCAGCGCAAGAGTTACAAGCCGCAGCTCTATCTGGAAGGTTGGATTGCCGAACAGGGCGGATTCGCGGATTTGCCGGCGGCACAGGTTGAAGAGCTGTTGTATATCCGCCTGTCGGGGGGTGATCCGCCCGGCGCGCTGATCGGTCCTTCCGGCAAGGTGGTTGTCGCCGACGAGATTGAAAATGCGGCCGATGGCGTGCATTCACTCATTGCCAGCTACCTGCAGGCCGGCCAGGCCTATCCGGCGCGGCCGGGACAGGAGGCGTGGAACCGCAAAGGCGACTACGACCACCTGTCGCGATGGCGCGAATGGGGCCAGGGAAGCGACTACGGATCCGAAAACGGAGACGGCGAATGAGCGCGGCCACACAATTCAGCACGGCCAGACAACAGCAGGACCTCGCATCCGGACCTGATGTATCAGCGTTCGTGCCGGCCAATGCCGGTGCCGGCAAGACCCACGTGCTGGTGGGCCGGGTGATCCGGCTGCTGCTTGACGGAGTGCAGCCTGAACGAATTCTGTGCTTGACCTACACCCGTGCGGCGGCGGCGGAAATGTCGGAACGCCTGTTCGACAAGCTGTCCGGCTGGATTGCCTGTGATGATCGCGAATTGCGCGCTCTGATCCGCAAGGACGTTGCGGATTCCGATCAGGCGATTGGCAATCTGGACGAAGCGCGCAGGCTGTTTACTCGGGCCTTGGAAACACCTGGCGGCCTGAAGGTTCAGACCATCCATGCCTTCTGCGAAAGACTGCTGCAGCGGTTTCCGATAGAGGCAGGCGTGGTGCCGGGCTTCCACGTGCTGAGCGAAACGGACAGCCGCGACCTGATGACACTGGCGCGCGCGCAGGTGCTGACGCGGGATGACGACAGGGTTCGGGACGCGGTGTCGACAATTACGCCGTTTGCCAACGAACAGGCTTTTTCTGGCCTGCTTCACGAGTTGCAGAAGCACTCAGGCAAACTTCTGGACACCTATGGCAGCCCGGAATCCTTTCCGCGCCTGAACGCTCATCTCAACCGCTTGTTCGGCCTCAGCGGCGCGGAAACGCCGGGCGATTTCGCGGAAGACCTGGCCAGCCGGCTCGACAGGCCATCGCTGCAGCACGCGGCCACGCTGATGGCGGCTGACAGCGCGAAGACAAACACCGATCAGGCAGCGCTGATTGCCCGGATGCTGGCAGTGCAAAGTCCGCAAGACGTGCTGACAATCGCCAGCCAGATTGCCCTGACCGGCAAGGGCAAACCGAAAGGCGATACCGCCCTGGTGACCAAAAAGCTGAACGGGCGCCACCCGGAATGCCGTCAGGCGTTACTTGACATGCGGGAGCTGCTGCTGAGCGCACTGGACAAGGTCAATGCGCTGCTGATCGTGAGCTCCACCACTGCGCTGGTCTATCTCGGACTGGAGATAATCGCCGCCTTCAACCGCATGAAGCAAAACCTCGCCGCCTACGATTTCGAGGACTTGATCCACCAGACCGTCGATCTTCTGCACCACAATGCCGACGCCGCCTGGGTCCTGTACAAGCTCGATGGCGGCCTGGACCACATCCTGATCGATGAAGCCCAGGACACAAGCCCCGACCAGTGGCGCATCATCAACGCGCTGACGGAAGAGTTCTTTGCCGGCGAAGGCGCCCGCGGCGGTGCAGCCAGAACCATGTTCGCGGTGGGTGACCGGAAACAATCGATCTACTCGTTCCAGGGCGCCGATCCGCGGGAATTCGACAGGCAGGCCGGCCTCTATGCAACACTTATCAGCAATGCCGGGGCAAGCTATCGCGAAGTCCCGCTCGAACATTCCTTCCGCTCCAGCGAACTGGTGCTGCGCGCCGTTGACCTGGTGTTTACCCGTGATGATGCGAGCCAGGGTGTAACGTCGGATATCCAGCCGGAAGTCCGGCACCTGCCAATCCGCAGCGGCGAACAGGGCCTGGTCGAGATCTGGGACCTGGAGCGAGGCCAGTCGGATGACCACATTCAGCACTGGTCACCAAAGTCAGGTGACATTGTCGATCCGCCGCACCTGGTGATGGCGCGCCGCATCGCAGCGAAAATCGCCGGGTGGACGCAAGGTGAACCGCGGGACATGTTGACGGAAAACCGTCAGGTCAGACCTTCCGACATCCTGATACTGGTGCGCCAGCGGTCGTACCTCATGGCCGCAATCGTACGGGCGCTGAAGGAAGCCGGTGTGCCGGTGGCCGGTGCCGACCGGCTCAAGCTGCTTGATCATATCGCGATACAGGACCTGATGGCGCTGGCCCAGGTGTGCATCCTGCCGCAGGACGATCTCAGCCTGGCCGGCGCGCTGAAAAGCCCGCTGTTCACCCACAATGACGGTGTGACGCGGTTTGACGATGACAACGACCTGTTCGGCATGGCCCACAAACGCGGAACCGACAGTTTATGGGACGCGCTGCACCAGGCTGCCGGCGCGGGCAAACCTTACACCGACACTTGCGAAAAACTGGCCCGCTGGCGCGACCTGGCTGCCAAGTCCAGCGTATTCGATTTCTACTCCGCTGTGCTGTCCCGCGATGGCGGCAGGCGAGCCCTGCTCGGCGGGCTGGGACCGGAAGCGGCTGATCCGATAGATGCCTTTTTGCAATTGGCCCTGGAATATGAGCAACAGCACGCACCGTCACTTGCCGGCTTCCTGGCATGGTTGGAGGCAACCCAGGCCGACATCCGCCGCGACATGGACCAGGCCGGCGGCGAAGTGCGGGTGATGACGGTACACGGGGCCAAGGGCCTGGAGGCGCCGATCGTGTTCCTGCCGGATACCTGTTCGGCGCCTGATGCCAGGAAACTGGGCAATGTCGCGTTCACAGACAGCCATCTGCCGGTGTGGCGACTGAAATCGGACTATGCCACCCGGGTGACCGATGCCCTCAGGGACGAGGCGTTCAAAGGCCTGATGGAGGAGTACAACCGATTGCTGTACGTGGCCATGACGCGGGCACGTTACCGGCTTTATGTATGCGGTTTCGTCAAGCAGAAGAACAGTTCCGCACCGGCCGAAGCGCCAAGCGCCAGCTGGTATGCCATGATGCATGCGGCACTGGCAGGCGGCGATGACCCGCTGTTGCAGGAACATGATGACGCTGATGGCTTCCGCACCTGGCGGTCCGGCAAGCCGCAGGTCAGCGACGAAAAGGAGAGTGCCGGCGGCAATGCGGTTGTAGCCACACCACCACCGGACTGGGCACAGCTTCCGGCGCAGACAGTTTTGCCACCAAATCGCTGGCTGGCACCATCACGCTTGGACGCCGCGGGGCAAACCGAAGAGGGCTGGAGCAGCGAAACGGCACTGTCGCCACTGGCGCCTCGCACCGACACCCGGTTTCGCCGGGGGCAACTGGTGCACCGCCTGTTGCAGTCGCTGCCGGAGTTGGCGGACGAGCAACGCGAGCCCGCCGCCGGCAGGTTCCTGGCGGCTCATGGCATCAGGGAACCGGAGCTCGGTGCAACCGTGTCCGAGATCATCACACTGTTTAGAGATACCCGGTTTGCCTCGGTTTTCTCTGCCGCCGGGCGAGCGGAAGTATCGATTGCGGCGATGATTGACCTGCCGGACCGCGACCGGCTCGGGCTGACCGGCCAGATCGACCGGTTGCTGGTGGAACCAGACCGGGTGCTGGTCGTGGACTTCAAGACCAACCGGCCGCCGCCTGACAGCGTGGATAATGTGCCGGAAATCTACCTGCGCCAGCTTGCTGCCTATTCAAAGGCGCTGGAGCGGATTTATCCGGGACGTGCCATTGAATGTGCCCTGCTGTGGACCGATGCGCCGCATCTGATGGCGGTGCCGAACTCCATGCTGGACGAGGCCTGGCGCGCAGCCGCGATCACAACGGTGTAAACGGCCAGCCATGACACTTGACCTGCGTCGGCTCAATACCTACTTGTTCAACAAGCTCAACTCTTGCACTGACGCCGATTCCCTCGAGTTCAGGGCAAATCTCTCTTAAGAAAGGTTTTGCAACATGGCAACGAACGCTGTCACGGATGCCTCATTCGAAGACGATGTGATCAAGTCCGATACTCCGGTCGTGGTGGATTTCTGGGCTGAATGGTGCGGCCCGTGCAAAATGATCGGCCCGTCGCTGGAAGAACTGTCCGACGAGCTCGGCTCGGACGTGAAAATCGTCAAGATCAACATTGACGAAAACCCCTCCGTACCGTCCAAGTTCGGCGTGCGCGGCATCCCGACACTGATGGTGTTCAAGGGCGGCGAAGTGGCATCGACCCAGGTTGGCGCCAATCCAAAAGGCAAGATTGCCGAGTGGATCAAGGCGTCGATCTGAGCGTCTGCTGACGGCTCAAGACTTGTTCAGGTTTAGCGGAGCGCGACTTTGCCAGGTGTGAAGTCGCGCTCTATCTGCGTGCGGTGCCCGACACCTGGCTTGGCGTTTCATCGCGGTGCAGCGCCAGCACGTTGCCGGCCAGATACAGTGACCCGCCTATGACGATGCGCGCAGGCGTGTCGCCCCCGGCGATTTCTCCGGCGGCGCGCATGGCGCGCTCCAGGCTGTCATAGGGCCTGGCATCCAGGCCGGCCGCTATTGCGTCGCGGGCCAGTTCGACTGCCGGGATGGTGTTTTCTTCTTCTGGAATGGAAATGGTCATGACCTTGTGCACCAGACCGGCAAACGGGCCGAGATAGCCATCTGCACGTTTGGTGTTGAGCATGCCGGTGACCAGCATGAGCGGGCGTGGCGAGCGCTCATCCAGGTCGGCAAGCGCGGCGGCCACCGCCCGCCCGGCAGACGGGTTGTGTCCGCCGTCGAGCCATATCTCGGTTCCCGCCGGCACCAGCGTGTGCAGGAAGCCCGGTTCAAGCCGCTGCATCCGTGCTGACCACTTCACATTCGCCAGACCATCCGCGATATGCTCAGCAGTTATGCGCTTGTCATCCAGCGTTCTGATGGCCGCGATTGCCAGACCCGCATTGTCGATCTGGAAGCGCCCGGCAAGTGCCGGCAAGTCCAGGTCCAGCAGGCCGTCTTCATCCTGAAACACCATGCGTCCATATTGCTCGAAACACTGAAAGTCCTGGTTGGCGAATTTCAGTTCAGCGCCGACATCGGCGCCGATGGTTTCGATGGCGGCGCGTGCCTCATCCTGCTGAACACCGATACAGGCTGGCCGGCCCGATTTCAGGATACCTGCTTTTTCGCCGGCGATTTTCGCCAACGTATCCCCAAGATACTGCTCATGGTCCATATCAACCGGTGTAATGACGCTGACTGCCGGGTCTGAAACAATGTTTGTCGCATCGAGCCTGCCGCCCAGGCCCACTTCCAGCAGCACATAGTCGGCCGGGTTGCGGGCAAACGCCAGCATTGCGGCAGCCGTGGTGATTTCGAAAAAGGTGATCGGTTCTGCCTTGTTGGCCTGCTCGCATTCTTCCAGCAGGTCGATCAGCATCTGCTCTTCGATCGGGCTGCCGCCGCCGGGTGCCCCCAGCGCGATGCGCTCGTGAAACCTGACGAGATGGGGTGACGTGTAGGCGTGAACGCTCAGGCCGGCCGCTTCGATCATGGCGCGCATGCTGGCCAGCGTCGACCCCTTGCCGTTGGTGCCGGCAATGTGCACCACCGGCGGCAGTGACGCCTGCGGGTTTCCCAGCGCCTCGAGCAGGCGCCACATCCGGTCCAGAGACAGATCAATTATTTTCGGGTGCAGCTCCAGAAGCCGCATCAGGATGGCATCGCTGACAGCCATGTCAGGCCTCGGTGTCGGCGGGAACGGGCTCAGTCTTTGTATCTTCCGGCGCCGGCAGCGGCACGGCCGGGACAGGCGTCGGCTGCTTCATCAGCATGTGCAGCACATTCGACAGCGTGGCGCGCAGTTCGTGCCGGTGCACGACCATGTCCACCATGCCGTGTTCGCGCAGGTATTCGGAGCGTTGGAAGCCGTCGGGAAGCTTTTCGCGGATGGTCTGCTCGATGACCCGCGGTCCGGCAAAACCGATCAGCGCGCCGGGCTCTGCGATGTGGATATCCCCGAGCATGGCGTAAGATGCGGTGACCCCGCCAGTGGTCGGGTGTGTCAGCACGACGATGTAGGGCACGCCGGCTTCGCGCAGACGCTGCACGCCGACGGTCGTGCGCGGCAGCTGCATCAGCGACAGGATACCTTCCTGCATGCGTGCGCCGCCGGAGGCCGCATACAGGATCAGCGGCAGCTTGTTGTCCGCCGCCTCGAACATTGCAGTGACGATGCCCTCGCCCGCCGCCATGCCGAGCGAGCCGCCCATGAAGGCGAAGTCCTGCACCACGGCCACAGCCTCAAGCCCGTCAATATGGCCGCGACCGGCAATGATGGCGTCCTTGCGATCCGCCTTGGCGCGGGCTTCCTTGAGACGGTCGACATATTTGCGCTCATCCCTGAACTTCAGCGGATCCACGGCAACTTCCGGCAGCTCTATGTCGGTCCACTTCTCGTCATCAAACGTGTGCTTCAGGCGGGCGTCCGGCGCCATGCGCATGTGGTAGCCGGAGCGTGGAATGACAAACTGATTGGCCTCCAGATCACGGTAGAACACCATCTCGCCGGTTTCCGGGCACTTGATCCACATGTTTTCCGGCACATCCCGCTTGGTGCCCAGAATGCCGCTGATCTTTGGCCTGACGAAGTTCTTGATCCAGTTCATTGCCGCTTATCCGTTACGTGCCTTTGGTGTTGCGCACACCTTGTGCCAACTCGCTGACCAGCTTTAGCACATTGGGGACGGTCGAGTCCGTTGCCGCGTCATCGGCGTCAAGACTTTCCCTGATGCTGTTGACAAGAGCCGATCCCACGACCACACCATCGGCACCGGACGCAATACCGGACGCCTGCTCCGGCGTCTTGACCCCGAAGCCGACCGCAACCGGCAAATCCGTGTGCCGCTTGATGCGCGAAACCGCTTCGGTGACCTGCGAGATGTCCGGCGCCTTGGACCCGGTAATGCCGGTGACCGACACATAGTAGACAAATCCAGACGTGTTGGTCAGCACCTTCGGCAGGCGCTTGTCGTCGGTTGTCGGCGTCGCCAGCCGAATGAAGTTCAACCCCTGCTCCAGCGCCGGTATACACAGTTCATGATCTTCCTCAGGCGGCAGGTCAACGACGATAAGACCGTCGACACCGGCATCCTTGGCGTCGGCGATGAACCTGTCCACGCCGTAAATGTAGATAGGGTTGTAGTAGCCCATCAGCACGATCGGCGTGTCATCATCGCCGGTGCGGAACTCTCGGACCATCTGCAGGGTCTTGATCATGTTCTGGCCGGCATTCAGGGCGCGCAACGAAGACGCCTGGATCGCCGGGCCGTCCGCCATCGGATCGGTGAACGGCATGCCGAGTTCGATAATGTCGGCACCGGCACCGGGTAAGGCCCGCAACAGTTCAAGCGACGTGTCATAACCCGGGTCACCAGCTGTTACGAACGTGACAAATGCGGCGCGCCCCTGTGCCTTCAAGTCGGCAAAACGGGCTTCAATACGGGTTCCGGAACTCACAGTTTCACTCCAAGGTGTTCGGCGACGGTGAAGATGTCCTTGTCGCCGCGCCCGCACATGTTCATGACCATCAGGTGATCGGCGGGTTTGTCAGGCGCTATTTCCATGACCTTGGCCAGGGCGTGGCACGGCTCGAGCGCCGGAATGATGCCCTCCAGCTTGCAGCACAGCTTGAACGCTTCAAGGGCTTCATCATCTGTGGCAGAGATGTAGCTGACGCGACCGGTGTCATTGAGCCAGGAATGTTCCGGCCCGATGCCAGGGTAATCTAGGCCGGCCGAAATCGAATGCGCCTCGTTGATCTGGCCGTCTTCGTCCATCAGCAGGTAAGTGCGATTGCCGTGCAGGACGCCGGGCCTGCCGCCGGTGATGGAAGCGGCGTGCTCGTCAGTGTCGACACCGCGGCCGGCGGCCTCAACGCCGAAAATTTCAACCGACGCATCATCCAGGAACGGGTGGAACAGCCCCATGGCATTGGAACCGCCTCCGATGGCGGCAATGAGCGAGTCGGGCAGACGGCCTTCGCGGGCCTGCATCTGCTCTTTGGTCTCGCGGCCGATCACCGACTGAAAGTCGCGCACCATGGCCGGATACGGGTGCGGGCCGGCAACCGTACCGATGCAGTAAAAAGTGTTGTCAACGTTCGAGACCCAGTCGCGCAGCGCCTCGTTCATGGCGTCTTTCAGGGTCGAGCGTCCGGATGTGACCGGCACGACCTCGGCGCCCAGCAGCTTCATGCGGAACACGTTGGGCGCCTGGCGCTCGACATCCGTCGCCCCCATATAGACAATGCACTCAAGCCCGAAACGGGCACACGCCGTTGCCGTCGCCACGCCATGCTGGCCGGCACCGGTTTCAGCAATGATACGGGTCTTGCCCATGCGCCGGGCCAACAGGATCTGGCCCATGACATTGTTGATCTTGTGCGCTCCGGTATGGTTCAGCTCGTCGCGCTTGAAGTAGATTTTCGCACCGCCGAGGTATTCGGTGAGACGTTCGGCAAAATACAGCGGTGACGGCCTGCCGACATAGTGCTCCAGAAAATCATCCATTTCAGCCGCGTAAGACGGATCCTTGAGGGCTGCCGCATAAGCTGCCTCCAGCTCAAGAATGTTCGGCATCAGCGTTTCAGCGACGAAGCGGCCGCCGTAAATGCCGAACAGGCCGGTGTCATCCGGGCCGGTGCGATAGGAATTCGGTACAGACGTACTCATTTGCTCAACTCTCGTTTACAACGCGGCGATGCCGGATAAAGACCGTCCTGCTGAAAATTCAAACGGCCCGGTTCAGATGTTCTAACCGTGCTGGCGCACGGTCTCAATAAATTTCACGATGGCTGCGGCATCCTTGATGCCCGGTGCACTTTCCACGCCTGAAGAGACGTCAACCGCCGGTGCGCCGGTGACCTTGATGGCTTCGGCGACATTGCCGGCCTCCAGGCCGCCTGACAGCATGAAGCCAGCGCGCAGGCGGCCGTCCTGCAGCAGGCCCCAGTCGAAGGCAATTCCGTTGCCACCGGGCAAGGCATTGGCCAGGGTCTCAGGCGCCTTGGCGTCGAACAGAACCATGCAAGCCGCATCTGCATAGGCGCCCGCCGTCTCAATATCTGCGGCATCCCTGACCTTGACGGCCTTGATCACCGGGACGCCGGTGCGGGCATGAATTGCGGCAATGCGGTCGGCGGTTTCCGACCCGTGCGCCTGAAAGAAGTCAGGTTTCACCTCGGCGTTGATCCGGTCAATCAGATCATCTTCCGCATCGACGACCAGGGCCACGATTTTCGCCCGGCCGCGCACGAGGGTCGCCAACGCTTGCGCCACCTGGGTGGAAACATTTCGGGGGCTCGGTTCATAGAACACGAATCCGATATAGTCCGCCCCTGCCTCAACCGCAGCGCGTACATGGGCCGGATCCGACAGTCCGCAAACCTTGATCTTTGTCGTGTTCACCGGATCACCCTTCGATACTTGCGGCAATGGCGGCTGCCGTGGCGGCCGGGTCATCCGCCTTTGTGATCGGACGGCCAATGACCAGAATATCGGCACCATCGGCGCGGGCAGATTGCGGTGTGGCAATGCGCTTCTGGTCCTGCACATCAGCGCCGGCCGGACGCACACCCGGCACAACCGTCATGAAACCGGCACCGCAGGCAGCCTTGATCGCCTGAATGTCATTTGGCGAACACACCACGCCGTCGAGGCCGGACTGTTTTGACAACAGCGCGAGCTTCACCGCGGTTTCCGCCGTATCTGACGCAGGGTCGAATCCGGCGGCATGAATATCTGCATCAGACAGGCTGGTGAGAATGGTGACGGCAATCAGCCTGGCCTTGCCGTCGACGGCCCTGGCAGCCGCTTCGAGCATGGCCGGGCCGCCGGATGCATGCACGTTGACAATCGCCGGCGCCGGGTCCAGCGACATCAGCGACGTCAGGCCCTGCGCCACCGTATTGGGAATGTCGTGCAGCTTGAGATCCAGAAACAACGGCACCCGTTGCGCGGCAACTTGCTCATATCCGGCCCTGCCGGACCGATAGAACAGCTCCATGCCGACCTTGGCCATGCCGACATGGTCCTTCAGCCGTGCCGCCATCGCGGCCGCGAGTGCCGGGTCGGGCGTGTCTAGCGCAACGCAAATCGGGTTTTCGGACATAGCATCTCTTGGAATTTAACCGGACGCCGAAGGCGCAAGCGTCAGGCCTGGTTTTTCTGACTTACAACCGGCACCAGTCCGGTTGCATCGCTGGGTTTACGTTCGGCGGGAACGTCCGGTTTGCCGGTCTGGGCCAACCGCGCCGCCTTGCGCCATTTTCCCTGTCGCATCCATACCACAACACCGCCGACAATCATGCCGATGAAGATGCCGACAAACAAAAGCAGGTAGGTGGGCATCGAAATCATCAGCCACGGGTCGGCCTTGTTGAGCGGATCAAATGACACGTCGGTCCAGTGCCGATTTGCAACAGCAAAGCTGACCAGCACAACAGCCACCGGCGCACCAATGATCCACGAGAATATGCGTTTTGCCGTCACGACAATTGTGCCTGTTCCAGAGTGCTATAAACCGGGCCCGGTCACGTGCGACCAGCCGCCCGGGTACACTTATACGTCCTTGCCACCGTTGAGGCGTTCGCGCAATTCCTTGCCGGTCTTGAAAAACGGCACCCGCTTGGCCTCCACCTTGACCGGTTCGCCAGTGCGGGGATTGCGTCCCTGACGGGCATCGCGCCGCTTCACGGAGAAGGCTCCGAAGCCACGCAACTCGACGCGGTTCTCTTCAGCCATGGCTCCGGTGATTTCATCAAACACAGTATTGACGATACGTTCCACGTCACGGTGAAAGAGATGCGGATGGCGCATCGCGATCTCCTGAATAAGTTCGGACTTGATCATGGCAAATGAACCCCCCTCAGGGTTAAAACTTATTGTATGTCTGCTTTTGGCACAGTATTGCGCCTGAAACCAGCAATTACCTTAGATTAGGGTGCCAAAGCACCAACAGCCCGTCAAGCTTTACCGTGCGGGCTTCCAGCGCATCAACCGCTGCGGAAAACCCGAGCCAGCGAGCAATCTTGCCCAGTCCGAACAGGCCCAGGCTGCCAGTACCGGCAGCCGGCGCCGGTTCCCAGTCGATGACCTTCATGTCCCTGGACAGTTTGTGTTCGGTTGCAAGCCAGTCAATCGCCTCATCCTCGCCGCCCAGCTTGTCGACAAGCTTGGCCTTGAGCGCCTGCCGACCGGTGAACACGCGACCGTCGGAAATCAATGTCATCTGGGATGCGGACAACTTGCGGCGGTCTTTCACCAGGTCCGTGAACCACACGAAACTGTCGCGGATCATGGCATCTGTCACAGCCAGCGTTTCAGCCGACGGCTCAGTGAAGATATTCGGTTCCGCCTTCTGCTCACCTGATTTGCGTTCCTGCATGGCGATACCGATATTGCTCAGCAGTTTCTCGACCTGCGCCCACTGAAAGATCACGCCAACGGACCCGGTGATGGTGTTGCCGCGGGCCACGATGTGATCTGCGGCGATCGCGGTAATGTATCCGCCAGACGCGGCAACCGTATTCATCACCGCCACGACAGGCCTGTCCTTGGCAATGATACGCAGGCGCTCGTAGATGGCTTCCGAACCGGCGGTCGTGCCACCCGGGCTGTCGATGTGAACCAGCAGCGCCTTGACCTGCTTGGCCTTCTCGATCTTGCGCAGCATTTCCAGTGTCTCGGTACTGCCGGTGATCATGCCTTCCACACGGATACGCGCAACGTGGTCTGCCCGTTTGCCCAGACTGAAGCCGGAGCCATTGCTGCCGTAGGCCAGCGCCACGGCTGTCACGACCGCGAGCGCAATGCAGACGGCGCGCCAGAAGGTGACGCGGCGGCGCATTTTGCGGCGGACAATCATACTATCGGCATCAAGGGACATGAGGTGTGTTTCCGGTTGTTTGGAGCCCACTGCTTTTAAGGAACAATGTAGTGAAATCAAGATCGCCCTTCAATCTGCACTTCGCAGATTGGAGAAAGATGATCATGCAGAACAAGATCGTCCTTCAATCTGCACATCGCGGACTGGAAGACAAAAACCGGCCAGCAGTGCTCTGCTGGCCGGTTTGGAGTGTGGCTATTGGGGGAATGGCAGGATCAGTCTTTCGACTTCTCGTCCTTTTCGTCCGCACCGGCCTTGTTGAGAGCCGCACCCAGAATGTCGCCAAGAGATGCGCCGGAGTCCGACGATCCGTACTGTTCGACGGCAGCCTTTTCCTCGGCGATTTCCAGCGCCTTGATCGACAGCCCGACCTTGCGGGCAGACTTGTCGAACTGGGTGATGCGGGCATCGACCTTCTCACCGACGGCAAACCGCTCCGGACGCTGTTCCGACCGGTCACGGGCCAGGTCGGAACGGCGGATGAACGCGGTCATGTCGGTGTCGGCGATCTTCACCTCGATGCCGTTTTCCTGCACCTCGGTGATTTCGCAGGTCACGGTTGCGCCCTTGCGCATGCCGCCGGAGGCAGCGCCTTCCATCGGATCGCCGCCAAGCTGCTTGATGCCCAGCGAGATGCGCTCCTTTTCCTGGTCCACGTCAAGCACGATGGCCTTGACCATGTCGCCCTTGTTGTAGTCCTGGATGGCGTCTTCGCCAGACCGGTTCCAGTCCAGGTCGGACAGGTGAACCATGCCGTCAACATCACCCTCGAGACCGATGAACAGGCCAAACTCGGTGATGTTCTTGATCTCGCCTTCAACGTGGGTGTTCTGCGGGTAGCGTTCAGCGAACGATGCCCACGGATTGTCGGTGGTCTGCTTCAGGCCAAGTGAGACACGGCGCTTGGCGGGATCGACCTCAAGCACCTCAACCTCGATCTCTTCCGATGTGGAAACGATCTTGCCGGGATGCACGTTCTTCTTGGTCCAGCTCATTTCAGACACGTGGACAAGGCCTTCGATGCCTTCTTCCAGTTCCACGAACGCACCATAGTCGGTGATGTTGGTGACGCGGCCCTTGACGCGCATGCCAACCGGGTACTTGGCTTCAACGCCTTCCCACGGATCGCTCTCGAGCTGTTTCATGCCAAGGCTGATGCGCTGGGTCTCGGGGTTGATCTTGACGATCTGCACCTTGACGGTCTGGCCAACGGCGAGAACATCGGTCGGATGGTTGACGCGCTTCCAGGAAATGTCGGTGACGTGCAGGAGTCCGTCGATACCGCCGAGATCGACGAATGCGCCGTAGTCGGTGATGTTCTTGACCACGCCTTCGACCTGCTGGCCCTCGGCAAGGTTCTGAACCAGTTCGGAGCGCTGTTCGGCGCGGGTCTCTTCCATGATGGCGCGGCGGGAGACAACGATGTTGCCGCGGCGCTTGTCCATTTTCAGCACCTGGAAGGGCTGGGTCATGTTCATCAGCGGTGTCACGTCGCGGACCGGGCGGATGTCGACCTGGGAACCGGGCAGGAACGCCACGGCGCCGCCGAGATCCACGGTAAAGCCACCCTTGACGCGTCCGAAGATGACCCCGTCAACACGCTCATTGTCTTCAAATGATTTTTCCAGGCGTACCCAGGCTTCCTCGCGGCGGGCCTTGTCGCGCGACAGCACCGCCTCGCCCATGGCGTTCTCAATCCGGTCGAGAAACACTTCGACTTCATCGCCGACCGCCAGTTCCTGCTCCTGGCCGGGTGAGCGGAATTCGCGCAGCGGCACACGACCCTCGGTCTTCAGACCGACATCGATAATCGCCAGATCGTTTTCAATGGCAATGATCTTGCCCTTGACGACGGTGCCTTCGGCATTGGTTTCTTCGTTGAAGCTCGCATCGAGCATGGCCGCGAAATCATCGCGGGTTGGGTTTAGAGAGCTGGTTTCAGCCATCAATAAAGCCTTCTTTCGATCAGTAAATATGCCTGGCCCACGGAAATAACCGCAGGACGTCCCGATTTGCGCTGATTATCCGGCCGGTAATGGTCGGACATGGGTTGGGCAGCACGGGCACCAAACACGGGTTGCAGCTCCTGTCGGATGCCAAGCACCGCTGCCGCCAAGTTCCAGAACTTCAGCGAGAGCAGATGATATTGATCGGCATCCAGGAACAAATTAAGGGGCGATCCGCCTTCAGGCAGACTGCCCCCGCTCATTCAAAACGCTTTCGACGAGGTCCAAAGCGGCCTGGAACGCGGCTTCTATACCCAATTCTGTCGTATCGAGCAAGATGGCGTCTACAGCCGCCTTCAACGGAGCCACGGCACGGCCGCTGTCGCG
>JBCCVY010000007.1:0-27225 GCA_039194725.1 Pseudomonadota bacterium | reverse complement strand
CCGGCGGCGCGGATCGAGCGGGCCATGACGTCGGCCCACATGTCGACGTCACCTTGCGTGTAGCCGACGACTGTGGGTTTGCCGGTGGTGCCGGACGAAGCGTGGATGCGGGCAATCTGATCTTGCGGCACGGCAAACATGCCGAACGGATAATTGTCGCGCAGGTCGGTTTTCACGGTGAATGGAAATTTTGCCAGGTCGGAAAGCTCGTTCAGGTCGTCCGGTTTGACGCCGGCCTTGTCGAACGCCTGCTTGTAGTGGGCAACGTTCGCGTATGCCTGCGCCAGTGTCGTCTTCAGCCGGTGCAGCTGCAGCGCGGAAATCTCATCGCGCGATGCCGTTTCTATGGCATCTGTCATGGGCGTGTAGGTTGCTGGATCAAGCATTGGTCTTTCCTGGTTTCATCAATAAGGCGGTCGGTCACGGGATTTAGATGATCGTGCCCCCGACGGTTCTGGAGTGGCCGCGAAACTCGGCGATGTGCTGACCGTCTTGGCGCGTGACGGTAATGTCGTAAATGCCGGACCGGCCGGTGCGGGAGCGTTCGACGGCACTGGCAACCAGCGTGTCGCCGGCCATCGCCGGGGCGATGAATGTGATCTGGGTATGCTGGGCGACCGTTCTCTCATCATAGGTGTTGCAGGCAAAGGCAAAGGCGGAATCGGCCAGCGTGAAGATGAATCCGCCGTGGCAAGTGCCGTGGCCGTTGGTCATGTCGGGTCTCACCGTCATGGTCAATGTGGCGCACCCGGGTGAAACAGATGTGAGTTGCATGCCCAGGCCCTGCGAGGCATTGTCGGTTGCCCATAGGGCGTCGGCACATGCCCTGGCTGTGGTATCTGGACTGGTTTTCATGAGGTCCTGAAGTACTGGTTGCAACAACAATGTGCCAAAAGTAACCGGCAATGGCAAAGTGGTTTCTGCCGAATCACAATTTTGCTGCAACAGAGATTTAGGCGATCCCGATGGATATCAAGATTAACGGCAAAACGGTTTCGATCGACGCCGACCCGGAGATGCCCCTGCTGTGGGCGCTGCGCGACATTGCCGGCCTGACCGGCACCAAGTTCGGCTGCGGCATCGCCATGTGCGGTGCCTGCACGGTACTGATTGACGGTGAGCCGACCCGGTCGTGTTCCATCGCGTTGGAAGACGTATCCGGCGAGGTGACGACGGTCGAGGCGCTGCAAGGCGATGACGGCGCCCTGCATGCGGTGCAGGAGGCCTGGATCGAACAGCAGGTTGTGCAATGCGGTTACTGCCAGTCCGGCCAGATCATGTCGGCGGTGGCATTGCTGGGCAGCAACCCTTCGCCGACCGATGAAGACATAGACGACGCCATGTCCGGCAATCTGTGCCGCTGCGGCACCTATCCGCGCATCCGGGCAGCCATTCACATGGCCGCCAGGAAACTGGCAGGGGCTTAGGCGCATGGGAAAACTGCTCAGGAGAACATTCCTCATCGGGTCCGCGGCGGTGGCAGGCGGCGTTGCGGTCGGGTTCTACATGTACAAAACGCCCTATCCGAACCCGCTGACGGGCGATGCGGCCACGGGCGAAAGCGTTTTCAATCCATTCGTCAAGATAGCGGCTGACAGTTCGGTCACCATCATCGTGCCGCGAGCCGAGATGGGGCAGGGCGTTGTGACCACCCTGGCGGCCCTGGTGGCCGAAGAACTGGATGTCGAACTGGCAGACGTCAAAACCGAGTTCGCACCGGCGGCCAGTGTCTACTACAACCGTGCCATGATGGAAGAGGGTGCCCCGTTCCCGGTGTTCGACAATTCGTTCCTGGCGGAGATGACCCGCGACATCCAGGGCGTGGTGGCCAAGTTTCTAGCTCTGCAGGCGACCGGCGGCTCGAGCTCGACGGTCGATGCTTTCGACCGCATGCGCTCGGCAGGGGCTGCCGCACGCGCCATGCTGATCGCGGCAGCGGCCGACAAATGGCAGGCGGCCGCGGCATCGCTCAAAACGGAGAACGGCAAGGTCGTGGACCCGGCACTCGGCCGCAGTGCCACCTATGGCGAGCTGGTGGCTGCAGCCGCCGGGCAGAAGGTGCCGGAAATCCTCACGCTGAAAGACCCGGCTAATTGGCGCTATCTCGGCAAGTCGCAACCACGCCTGGACATGCGCGACAAGGTCACCGGCAAGGCGGCATTCGGCGTTGATGTGCGCCTGCCGGACATGCTGTTCGCCACGGTGCGGATGAACCCGCGTCAAGGCGCCAAGATGACCGGCATGGACGCTTCGGCCGCCGAAAAGGTGCCCGGCGTCGTCAAGGTGATCAGTCTTGACACCGGCTATGCGGTCGTTGCCGACAACACCTGGACGGCTTTCAAGGCGGCTGACCTGGTCACGCCGGAATGGGACAAGGCGAGCTATCCGGAAACGACAGAAGCGGTCTTTGCCGAAATCGATGCTGCGCTAAAAGCCGGCGGCGGCTTCAACATGCGCGATGACGGCGATGCACCCGATGCGATTGCTGCGGCATCCGGCAAGTCAATCAGCGCGCGCTATACCGCACCTTACCTGGCGCATGCCACCATGGAACCGATGAACGCCACAGCGCACTGGCGCGGCGGCAAGCTTACCGTGTGGAGCGGCAATCAGGCGCCGTCTTCGATTGTGACC
The DNA here is from genome assembly GCA_039194725.1 of Pseudomonadota bacterium. Classification (GTDB taxonomy): domain Bacteria; phylum Pseudomonadota; class Alphaproteobacteria; order Rhizobiales; family Aestuariivirgaceae; genus Anderseniella. Next base: position 24,591 of record JBCCVY010000007.1, on the reverse strand, counting down.
CAGGCTGCGTCGGTGTTCGACCTGTGGGCGAGCGACATAACGGTGCACAGCACATATCTCGGCGGCGGATTCGGCAGGCGGTTCGAGACCGATTTCTCGATACTGTCGGCGCGGGTTGCAAAAGAGACAGACGGCAAACCGGTGCAGGTGACATGGACGCGCGAAGAAGACATGCGCCATGACATGTACCGTCCCGGGGCGATCTGCGAGGCAACGGCGGTTGTTGACGGCCAGGGTGTGCCATCGGTGCAGTTCACAACAGCCAGCCAGTCACCCATCGCATCAACGTTCGGGCGCCTGGCGGGTATGATCAACCCACCCGGCAATGACAGGACCATTGTCGATGGTCTGTGGGACCAGCCCTATGCGCTTGCCAACTACCGCGTCACCGGCATCCCGGTGGACATGGACATTCCGGTCGGGTTCTGGCGCGCTGTCGGGCACTCGCACAACCCGTTCTTCCATGAGAGTTTCATGGATGAGATAGCCCATGCTTCCGGCCAGGATCCGCTGGAGATGCGGCTTGAGCTGATGCAGCCCTACCCGGCCGCAGTTGCCTGTGTGCAGGCGGTGAAGGAGATGTCGGGATGGGGAACGCCGCTGGCCGCAGACGATGTCAAGTCACGCGGACGCGGCGTGGCGTTCTGCCTGTCGTTCGGCACCTGGGTGGCACAGGTGGTGCAGGTGGCAGACACCGAAGACGGCATTCGCATCGAGAAGGTGTGGTGCGCGGCAGATTTCGGCACCGCGCTGGACCCGAATAACCTTGAAGCCCAGATGATGTCCGGGATCATATTCGGCCTGTCTGCCGCCATGGGGCAGGAAATCACCTTTGCCGAAGGTGCCGTCGAGCAGGGCAACTTCGATACTTATGATGCCATGCGCATGAACCAGACGCCGGACATCCAGGTGCGGGTGCTGCAGGCGTCCGGCAAGATGGGCGGCGCAGGCGAACCCGGCACGCCGCCGTCACTGCCGGCACTGGCCAATGCGATATTTGCAGCAACCGGCAAGCGCATCCGGCAGCTGCCATTGTCGAAAGAGATCACGTTCGCCTGAAATGCCAAGTGGAATATTTAAGTTCCCGACAGCCTTCGCTGGGATGACGACAGTGATGAGTTCACACCTGGACTTGCGAACAGCGGCATTTCAGATCAACCGCCAGTCGCTCTAAAGCGCGTCCGGTCCGGTTTCGCTGGTGCGTATACGCAGGGCGTTTTCGAGATCAAGCACGAAAATCTTGCCGTCGCCGATCTTGCCGGTGTGGCCGGCCTGGGCGATGGTTTCGACCACCTTGTCGGCCACGTCGGCGTTGACGGCAATTTCGAGCTTCACCTTTGGCAGGTAGTGCACCGTGTACTCGGCACCGCGATAGATCTCCGAGTGGCCGCCCTGGCGGCCGAAGCCTTTCACTTCAGATGCAGTCATGCCACTTACGCCGACGCCCGACAGGGCCTCGCGAACCGCGTCAAGCCGGTGTGGCTGGATGATGGCTATGATGAATTTCATCGTTCTAACTCCTGCATCCCATTGGATTTGTCGCCCTGACGCTAGTTGTTGTAACCGGTTTCGCCATGTGATGCGAGGTCGAGGCCCTCGCGTTCCTCATCCGTGCTGACCCGCAGTCCGGTGGTTGCCTTGACCACCATCACAATGACGATGCTGACAACGGCGCAGTAGATGGCTGCTTCGGCAACGCCGGTGAGTTGGACGACGAACTGGCCGCCTGCGCCGACGCCCTCGTCAAAGCCGACGCCACCGAGGCTGGCGCCCATCAGCACGGCGGTCAGCAGCGTGCCTGTGGCGCCGCCGACGCCATGGACGGCCATGACATCGAGGCTGTCATCTATGCTCATGCGGTTGCGGATCACATCAACGGCCAGATAGCAGATGAAACCGCCAGCGAGGCCGCAGGTCAGCCCGCCGATCGGGCCGACGAAGCCGGACGCCGGCGTGATGGTGGCAAGCCCGGCAATGGTGCCGGTGACGGCGCCGACCAGGCTTGGTTTTCCGAACCGGGCCCACTCGATGCCGATCCACACAAGGGTGGCCGTTGCCGCTGATACATGGGTGACCAGCATGGCCATGCCGGCGTCGGTGCCGGCAGACAGGGCGCTGCCGGCATTGAAGCCGAACCAGCCGACCCACAGCATGGAGGCGCCGACCATCACCATCCAGGGTGCGTGCGGCGGCTGCACATGCGAGGGGAAACCTGTGCGGGCACCGAGCATGACAGCCAGTACGATGGCCGCAACACCAGCGGTGACATGAACGACGATTCCGCCAGCAAAGTCCTTTACCCCCATGGCACCGAGCCAGCCACCGCCCCATACCCAGTGGGTCACCGGTGCGTAGACCAGCAACAGCCACAGCGTGCAGAACAGCAGTACCGCCGAGAACTTTATGCGTTCGACGAAGGCGCCGACGATCAGGGCGGGGGTGATGATGGCGAATGTCATCTGGAACATGAAGAAGAGGCTTTCGGGAATCCCGGTGCCATCGAATACCTGGCCGCGTGTCACCTCGGCCAGCATCATCTTGCCGAGCCCGCCGACCCAGGCGGAACCTTCGGCAAAGGCCAGCGAGTATCCGGCTATCAGCCACAGCAGCGACATCAGCGAGGCGATCGAGACACACTGCATCAGCACCGACAAAATGTTGCGGGCGCGCACCAGCCCGGCATAAAACAGGGCAAGCCCGGGCAAGGTCATGAACAGAACGAGTGCTGTAGAGGTGAGAATCCAGGCCGTATCGGCGCCATTTACCATCGGGGTTGCCCTTCCGCTGCTTAAAATCTGCCGAAGGTTTAATCAATTGCCTGGCGCGCGCAAACGCATTTTGCACGATTTCCATGCAAAACACGCAAAATTCGACTTTGGTTAGCTTATATGTCTAAATATTAGGCAATTGCCTAGCGCAAGCGCTCAAGAATTGACACATAGTTGGCCACCGCCGCGCCGCCCATATTGAAGATGCCGGCCAGTTCGGGCGCTTCCAGCTGCATATTGCCGGCGCTTTCGGTCAGTTGCATGGCCGCCATGATGTGCATGGACACGCCGGTGGCGCCGATCGGGTGGCCCTTGGACTTCAGGCCGCCGGACGGATTGACCGGCAGCTTGCCGTCCTTGGCGGTCCAGCCTTCGGTGATGGCGCGCGCGCCTTCTCCCTTTGGCGTCAACCCCATGGCCTCATACTCGATCAGTTCGGCAATGGTGAAACAGTCGTGGGTCTCCACGAACGACAGGTCGCCCAGTGACGTGCCGGCTTGCTGGTGTGCCTTGCCCCAGGCGTTCTCGCAGCCTTCAAACGCGACGATGTCGCGTTTGGCCATGGGCAGGTAGTCCTGGGCATGGGCGGCAGCGCGAAAATGCACGGCCTTGGGAAACCGCAGGGCGGTTTCGGTGTCGGTCATGACGATGGCGGCGGCCCCGTCCGACACCAGCGAGCAGTCGGTCCGGCGAATGGCGCCGATCACCGTCGGGTTCTTGTCGGAGATGGTGTTGCAGAATTCGTAACCGAAATCCTTGCGCATCTGGGCGTATGGGTTGTGCACGCCGTTGGCATGGTTTTTTGCAGCTATGCGCGCCATGGCTTCCGACTGGTCGCCATAGCGCTGGAAGTACAGGTCGGCGATGCGGGCAAACACGCCGGCAAAACCACCCGGCGTGTCGGCTTCGGTCTTGCGGTAAGATGCGTTGAGCAGCACGTCGCCGATGACGCTGCCCGGCGCAGAGGTCATCTTTTCAGCACCGACCACCAGCACGAAGCGTGATTTCTTGGAGGCCAGATCGTTGAGCCCCATATGCACGGCCGCCGATCCCGTGGCGCAGGCATTCTCGACACGTGTGGCAGGTTTGAAGCGCAGGGCGGGATCCGCCTCCAGCGCAAAGGCGGCCGGGAACGACTGCTTTTCAAACATGCCGAAGTTGCCAACATAAATGGCATCGATTTCGTCAAATCCGATGCCGGCATCCTCTACGGCCTGCTTGCACACCCGGGCCAGCATGTTTTCAAGATCATCGTCTTCCAGCTTGCCGAACTGTGAATGGGCCCATCCGATTATTGCTGACATGTGTGTCTCCTGAAAACGTGTGCCTGATTGCCTGTATCACTATCACGCCCTGGCAAGGCCGTCCACGCGCTGCCTTGTCGTGATTGCCGGCGAAACCATCCACGTTTCACCGACCCCTACGGCGCGAAACTCGGTGTCCCTGATGCCGTGTTCGAGCTTGGCGAGCTCGAGGCTTCTTGCCGGTGCATCGATTGCCTCGTCGGTCAGTTGAATGGTTGCGTGATGAATGGCCATGGAGGCCCTGGCGCCCAGCAGCTTATGAGCCTGCACGGCCTCATCCGGGTTGATGTGCTGCGCCTTCATGAACCAGCGCGGTTCGTAGGCGCCGATCGGCAGCAATGCCAAGTCCGGCGCGCCGTAGCGGTCCCTTGTCTGGACGAAGTGTGCGCCGGTGCCGAATCCGGTATCGGCACCGAAATACACCTTGCGCTCACCGGCTTCGATCATGAATGCCGACCACAGCGCCTTGTTGCGGTCGCCGAACGTGCGTTTCGACCAGTGCAGCGCCGGCGTCGGCGTGATCAGCACATCGGGTGCATACCGGAACGGATCGTGCCAGCCGAGCTCGATCACTCTGGCCTTACGTATCCACCTGTTGACAATGCGGGCATTGCCGTAGGGCGTGAGTATGGCCGGATCATGCAGCCTGACCAGCCGGCGCAGGGCTGGCAGGTCCATGTGGTCGTAGTGATTGTGGCTGAGCAGGATCAGGTCGATGGAGGGAAGATCGGACAGCGCTATGCCGGGATTGCGCACGCGCATGGGACCGGCAAACTGGAACGGGCTGGCGCGCAGCGAGAAAAACGGATCCGTCAGGATGTTCACGCCACCGGTCTGGACCAGCACCGTGGCATGACCGATCCAGGTCGCCGACAGCTGATCGCCGTTCACCCGTTGCGGCGGAGCTGGATAGGTTTCGTTGTCGATCCACTTCGGCCAGCTCTGCCGTTCGCCGGACGTTTGCCATTTCCAGAAATCGCTGGTGCAATTGACCACATTGTGGGCCGGCACATGATAGCGTTCGCCATCATGAACAACCTTCAGCTCTGTCTGGTGATATGATTTGTCGTGTTCTGGCATCTTGTGGCACATCGTGTCTGGTGTAACTGAAATCAAGACGTTTAACTATTTCGCAAGGGGCGCAGAAAATGACCCGTACGGTTTATGTAAATGGTCAGTATGTTCCGGAAGATCAGGCCCAGGTGTCGATCTTTGACCGCGGGTTCGTGTTCGGAGACGGCATCTACGAGGTGGTGCCGGTGATTGCCGGCAAGATGGTCGACAAGGCGCCGTTCCTGGAGCGCCTGAAACGCTCCCTTGGCGAATTGCGCATCGACATGCCGATGAGCGATGACGACTATCTGGCCATGCATGAAAAGCTCATCGAACTGAACGGCATTGACGAAGGCGGCGTATACTCGCAGATCACCCGCGGGGCTGCCGACCGTGATTTCGCGTTTCCGAAAGCGGCCACACCTTCGGTTGCCGCCTTCACCATGAAAAAGCAGCTGCTCGACAATCCGAATGCCACCACCGGTGTGAAGGTGGTCACGGTGGAAGACATTCGCTGGAAGCGCCGCGACATCAAATCCGTTGCACTGCTGGGCCAGGTCATGGCCAAGCAGGAAGCTGTCGAGAGGGGCGGATTTGAGGGCTGGATGGTCGAAGACGGATACGTGACCGAAGGCACCTCTTCCACCGCCTACATCGTCAAGGACGACACCATCATCACCCGGCCACTGTCGAACGCGATCCTGCCGGGCATCCGCCGCAAGGCGCTGCTGCAATTGTGCGCCAAGCACAATGTCAAGCTGGAGGAGCGGCTGTTCACGGTGGATGAGGCACTGACTGCAGACGAGGCCTTCCTGTCGTCAGCGACCACGCTGGTGATGCCGATTGTCGAAATTGACGACACCATGATTGGCGGCGGCCAACCCGGCCCGATGGCGCGCAAGATGCGCGATGCCTATATCGCCGAGATCAAGGCGGAAGCAGGCGTTGCCTGATCCCGAACCTCGCTCTATTTGAGCGGGCCCAGAAACGGATTGCGGTACAGGCTGGTATGGGTTTCCACGCCGACTTCGACGACGCAGTCCTGTTTCGGCTGAGCCACGCACATCAAGATGTAGCCGTCCTGCGACTGGCGCTTGTTGAGCGCGGTTCCTTTGGGCTGGCGAACACTGCCGGACACCAGCCGGCCGGCACAGGTGATGCAGCCGCCATAGCGGCACGCAATCGGCACCGCGATACCGGCCTGTTCGCAGGCATCGGCGATATTCTCACCTTCGGCAATGCTGAGCTCACGGCCGCCGCGATTGGCGACCGTGACCTTGTGTGAAGGTCTGGCTGTCATGACTTTCGAAACAACCCCAGCAGGCGGCGCAACCAGGCAAATGACGGCGCCTTGTCGGGCAGGTCCCGGGCCGCACGCGGCGGCATGCAGCAGCACATGGGCGTTACAACCAGATGTCGGATGTTACATCTCCACCTGGATAGCGCATTTCGTGGCACCGTGACGGCCCGTTGGGTTCCTTGCCGAAATCGACCACAAAGTCAGGATTGATCGACATGCCGCCGTTCTCGGTGTCGCAGTCGATCATGAACATCTGTGCGCCCTTGTCCTTCATTTCGGGGTAGAACTGGTTGTCCCAGGATGAAAACAGCGACGTGGTGGCATATAGGCGCTTGCCGTCCAACGACAACTGGATCATCTGCGGTGCGCCCTGAACCTTGACGCCGTTGACTTCCGGTGCCTTGCCCAGCATGCCGCCAATCCAGACCTGGCCGGTCATCTTCGGGTTGGCACGGTCAGTGATGTCGTACTGGCGCAGGTCGCCGTGCAGCCAGTTGGCAAAGTAGAGATACTTGTCGTCCATCGAGATGAGGATGTCGGTGATCAGCGACGGCATCGGCACTGGGAAACCGTCGACGTCGATGGTCGGGATGTCGATAACCTTCTCAATCTCGAAGTCACCATCGTCGGTCTTCCACCAGCGGAACACGTTGGACGACAAGGTGGCTGCGAACATGCCTTCGTTGGACTCCGGATCATGCAGTCCGCGCACTTCCAGCGGGATCATGCCGTCGGCACCCATATCGATGGACTTGACGATCTTCTTGCCCTCGAAGTCCCAGAAGTGGATCGACTGGCCGTATTTTCCCGCGCCGACGTCTTCCAGATCGAATCCGGGCATGAAAGTGTTGGGCGCACCCCATTCGGAGCTGACCATCATGTTGTGGCGCGGCTGGTACCAGAAATCATAGTTGTAGTTCATGCCGCTGATGTCGTTCTCCCAGCGGCCGACAATCTCGAAATCTTCGTTGATGTGCAGGAAGCCGCCCGGCGCATTGCCATCGGCATCACCGAGCATGGAGATGATGATGTCGGCGCCCAGGCAATGCACGGTGTGCGGCGCGGACAAGTTGGTCTTGGCCTTGATGTCGTCGCCGGAAATCACCTTGTACAGTTTCGGGTTGGTGGCGTCGGAGGTGTCTATCACGTTGATGTTCGAGGTGCGCACGCCCGGCATCAGCAGGTACTGGCGGGTCTTGGAGGCGTCGTCGTGACAGCTTGAGCAGGCATTCCAGCCGGAGTGATGCAGTTCGTCGCCGACTTGCGGCATTTCGGTGCGCGCAACCACGGAGGAATAGGTCGGACTGTCCGGGTCAACGTCGACGGTGGCCAGGTAATCGGGTTTTTCCACGCCGGTGCCGACATACAAAGCAACCGTATACAGCAGCTTTTCCCGGTCTGCCTGCATGGCCTCCTTGGGCGACGCATAGCCCGGTCCGCAACACTCTTTGCTCATTATGGTTTCCTCCTGTTATGGGCGTTCCTTGTTCTGGTGCCTCAGTTCAATAGTATTCCTATATTTGCATGTATGGCTAGGGGCGCAACCTGTATTCTTGGACAGGAATGCGCCGACAGGTGTCAGTCCATCAGGCTCGGCAGCCAGGTGATGATGCCCGGGAAGGCAAGCAGCCCGGCCACGGTGATGACATCTGCGACGAAGAACGGGCCGATGCCGCGGAACACATCCTGCAATGGGATTTCAAGCGACTTGCCGTTTTCGTCCTGCAGGTCCCGTGAGACCCCCGCCACCACGAAACAGTTCAGGCCGATCGGCGGGGTGATGAGACAGATCTCGGCCATCTTGACGACGATGATCCCGAACCAGATCGGATCGTAACCCAGTGCAATCACCGCCGGATACACCACCGGCAGTGTCAGGATCAGCATGCCGATGGCGTCCATGAACATGCCGAGGATGGCATAGGCCAGCAGGATGCAGATCATGATCACGATCGGCGGCACGTCGAGTGTCACCACCCAGGCGGAAAACGCCGCCGGCAAGCCGGCGAAGCCCAAGAACCGGACAAACAGGAACACACCCCAGATCAGGGTGAAGATCATGGCGGACAGCCGTGCGGTCTCGATCAGGGCCTCTTTCAGGCGGCCCGACATCTTCGACATTTCGTTTTCGCGGAACGCCCGCCAGAGATAGAACAGGAACACCACCATGGCGCCCAGCGCACCGGCCTCCGTCGGCGTGGCGGAACCGGTGTAGATGGCGGAAAAGATGATCGCGACCACCAGGAAGATCGGCAGCGTGCCGGGGATGCTCTGAAACCTTTCCTTCCAGGAGAAGCTCTTGATCGGGCTGCCCAGTTCCGGTTTCCACCAGCACATGCCGACAATCAGCACCACATAGACAACGGCTGAATAGAGACCGGGCAGGAAACCGGCGAGCAGCAGCTTGCCCACTGACTGCTCGACGATGATCGCGTAAATGACCAGGATGGCGGACGGCGGGATCAGCGAGGCCAGTGTGCCGCCGGCCGCTACGACGCCGGCGGTGAGGCGCTTGTCGTAGCCGTTCTTCAGCATGTCCGGTATGGCGACACGTGAAAACACCGCTGCGGTGGCGGTCGAGGCGCCGGAGACGGCGGCAAACCCGGCGGTGGCCATGACAGTTGCAACCGCAAGGCCGCCCGGCACCCAGCCCATCCAGCGCCTGGCTGCCTCGAACAGACGGGTGGTCAGCCCGGCGTAAAACGCCAGGAACCCGATCAGGATGAACAGCGGCAGCACCGACAGGGGATAGGTCACCGTCTTGGAATGGGGGATCTGGCCGGCAATGGAAGCCGCCACGTGCCAACCCTTCAGTTCCAGCAGGCCGAGAAAGCCGGTGATCGCGGCTGCGGCGAACACCCGCACGCCGAGCAGGACCAGCACAATGAGCAGGCACACACCGGCAATGCCGGTGGAGAATTCATCGAGACCAAGGATCATGAGGTGCTCGCCCCCTTGATCTCTTCTTCGGCCTGTTGTTCCACGGTTTTCATCACCGGCACGGCGACCGGGCTGCGCTCAGGATTTGCGGTCAGGCGGGCATAGCCGAGCAATTGGATGGCGAGCCTGATCAGCAGCACGCACAGCATCACCGGCACCAGCAGCTTTGCCGGCCAGGTGGGCAGTTCAATATCGATTGTTGAGTCGCCAAAACTCCAGGCGCGCATGAAATGGCTGTAAGAGTAGGGGATCAGCACCGCGACGATAATCATCTGGATGGCAACGCCGATGGTTTCGGCGGCCCACAACGCGGCACCCTTGAGGTAGCCGACCAGGATCTCCATGCGCACATGGCCGCCCAGCCGCTGCACCTGGGAAATCGACAGCAGGGCAAAGGCGATCATTGTGGCTTCGACAATGTCGATGTAACCGAATATGGGGCTGCGGAACACGGTGCGCAGGATGATCTGCAGCATGCCGAGAAACATCAGCCCGAAGATCAGTATGCCGGACAACAGGTTCAGTGCATCTTCAACCGGCGACAGTAGCCGGTCGGCCCGTTTCAGCAGTTTCGCCAGCCCGTCATCATCGCGTGATGATTTGTCCACCCCTTCATGCCTCCCCGGACGAAGTTCAGTTGTTGCCGCCGCGGACCCCGCATTGCTCTTTCGCCGGCAACGTCAGGGTCCGTGGCCGATTGTCGTTACTCGTACTTCTTGCCGACCGTGGAATAGACCAGATCAACGAGGCCCTTGGCGTCAAACTTGCCCTCGTTCTCCTTGATCCAGGCGTCGATGACCGGCTTGCCGGCGGCTGCCCGGAAGGATGCCAGCTGCTCATCGCTGTAGGTCACCTTCTTCAGCTTGCCTTCAAGCATCGGCAGATTCACCTTGTCGATGTCGATATAGGCCTGGATCTGGGCCTGTGCCGCTTCGTCCCTCACATCCATCAGCAGCTTCTGATACTGCTCGGGCAGCGCATCGAAGGCGCTCTTGGAGAAGATCAGGGGGCAGTCCGATGTGCCTGGCGAAAGGTTGGCAGTGAACCAGTCGGTCACTTCGTGGATCTTGTAGGCCACGTGTGAGTAGGTGAACGGGAACGAGGCTGCGTCCATCGTGCCCTGCTGCACCCCGGTGTAGACCTCGGTTGCCGTTGAACTGGTCGGCGTTGCGCCCATGACCTGCATGGCCTTGCCGAGACCGCCACCGGCGCGGACGGTCTTGCCTTTCCAGTCTTCAAGTTTCATCGGTGGTTCGCCCTTGCCGAGGAACTCATACTGCGGCAGGTAGGACGACATGTAGAGCATGGCGTTCCACTGGGCGTGTTCCTTGACGATGTCCGGGTGTGCGTAAATCGCGTCGCGGATCTTGCGGTTGTCTTCCCAGCCAGCCATGGGCAGGAACGGCATGGTCAGCACCATCAACCCGGGGTTTTTCTTCGGGTGATAGAAGTTGCAGGTCATGGCGGCTTCGAATGCGCCAACCGAGATGCCGTCGAGGTTTTCGCGGGACTTGGACAGCGCTGCACCGTAATGCAGCGTCATGGTGAACTTGCCGTCGGTCTTGGCGCTGACCAGTTCGGCCAGTTTTTCAAACCCGGCTGTGAAGGCGCGCTTCTTGCCCCACAGCGACACGTTCCACTTGACTTCCGGACCGTCGACTTCCGCTGCGTGGGCGATGGTCATGGTGGAGGTTGTAGCGAAGGCAACCAGTGCTGTTGTTGCCAAAAGTTTCTTTATCATGTCGTGTTTACTCCCTGTATCAGACATAGCCCGTCTTGTTCGGGCAGGCTCATGAACCTCGGCGCAAACTCGTGCCAGGCTCCATGCGGCGCATGATGCGTTGAACTGGCCGTCGTGGCAAGCATGGTTGCGGTATTTGCCTTAACCGGTGGCGATGCTGATGCAGCCCAGCACCAGCGCTGCCCACGCAAATGCCGCGATTGTGAACGTGGTGTTCCATCTCCAGGACAAGGTGGTGCCGGCAATTGACGTGATCCGACTCAGTATCAGGGCGGTGGCGCCAAATGGCGATGCGGTGAGGTTGAGGGTCCAGCCCAGTGCCAGCGCGGTGGCCAGCAGAGTCGGGTCAAGCTGGCTTTCCGGCAGGGCTGAATACAGCGACCCCATGAAAGTAACTGTGAGCATGGGCGGCATGGCCAGGTTTGATGCAAGCGGCACAATCACCATGATGGCCAGATAGACTGCAATCGGCGACCAGGTGTCGAGCCCTGCCATGTCGGCCAGCATTGGCGCATTGCTCAAGCCTGCCGCGACAATGCCGATGTAGCCGGCAGCAGACAGGGTGACGGCCTCCGGCGACCCTGCGGGAACCGACGTGCGGGCAATGTCACGGATGCGCACCATCGCTGCGGTTGTGCGATCCGGCCTCGACCTGTACTGGATCCAGATCCACACGGCCGTGACCAGCGGGCTGGCCAGCATCAGCGCCGGCACCACCTTGGCGCCGGTGGTGAAGATCAGCGCCAGCGAGATGCCGGCCAGCGCCACGCATACCAGCGCAAAGCGTTTGAAGGCCTGCCAGGGAAACGGTTCTGCGGCCAGATCCGGGCGCGGCAGCGCGTCATGGGCGGCCAGAGTGGCGCGGGCGCGCTTGCCGGTGACTCGGTCTTCCAGCCAGCCGATGACGACCACGCCCAGCGCTATGAAAAAACCGATGCCGGCCATGACCAGAGGTCGCGAGCCCGAAACCACGCTGGCCACCAAGGCCTGGGTTACAGCGGTTGGCGACCAGGCGATGATCCAGGAAAAGCCGCGCACCAGCGCAGACATCTGGCGTCGTTCGCGCCATCCGGCAAGTTCCGGATTGGTTTTGGCGTCAACCTTGATGCCGCGCTGGATCAGCGGACCCAGAAGGCTGAGGGCGCCGAAATTCAGGATCATGCCGAGGGCGTGGCCGCCGGCATGGATGGCAATGTAGCGCTGGCCCGGCGGGCGCTGCGTCAGGTAGCGCCCGAGCGTCAGGACGGAAGGCGAGGTGACCGCGCCATCGCGCAGCAGGGCCAGCAGCAGCATGAAGGCGGCAAGATAGGTGGCCTGTCCAAATCCGCGCTCGATCAGGACCAAAGGCGCATCGGAAAACATCAAGGCGCAAACGGTCGCGATCAATGCAAGCACGATGAGATAGCGCTCGCGCAGGCCCAGGCGGGATTGCCCGACGAGAAGGAACATGACCAGCAAAACGGCGGCAATCCGGGCAGCCATGGTGACATGTGCGTGCAGTTCGATCAGCTCGAACAGGCTCATGCCGAGCAGGCAGACGGTGACCAGCCGGTCGCTCCAGTGCGTGCGCACGCTGCCGCGTCCGGTCGTTGTGTCAGCCCCTTTGTCCATGCAACCAGTCTATACCGCGATCACGGTGTCAGCGTTGCGAATTTTGCCAGTCAGGATTGATCCATGGTTGCAGGTTGGATGGCGGCAGCGGATCGAGGCCGAGAATATGGTCGGATGCCTTCTCGCCGACCATCATGGACGGGCCGTTGAGATTGCCGTTGGGAATGGACGGGAAAATCGAGCTGTCGGCCACGCGCAGGCCCTCGATGCCGATCACCCGGCACTGCGGGTCGACCACGGCTGTGGGATCTTTTTCCGAGCCCATCTTGCAGGTGCCGCACGGATGATAGGCACTTTCGGCGTGCTGGCGGATGAAATCGTCAATGGCCTCGTCGCTGGTGACCTTGTCACCGGGCTGGATTTCGCCGTCGGCATACTCCTGCATGGCCGGTTGCGCTATGATTTCCCGGGTGAGGCGGATGCAGGACCGAAAATCCCGCCAGTCCTCATCCTTGGACATGTAGTTGAAGGTCAGCTTCGGGGCATCGTCCGGGCTGGCGCTGACAGGTGTCACAGTGCCGCGTGATTTCGACCGGTTGGGGCCGACATGGACCTGAAAACCATGGCCGTTGGTGGCCGGCTTGCCGTCGTAGGCAATGGCCCCGGGCAGGAAATGGTATTGAATGTCGGGATATTCGACACCGGCGCGCGAGCGGATGAATCCGGCTGATTCAAAGTGATTGGTGGCGCCCAGCCCGGTCTTGAACAGCAGCCATTGCAGGCCGATCAGTCCCTTCGACACAAGGCCGAGCCGGGTGTTCAAGGTGACGGGCTGCTTTGAGTGCAGCTGAAAATAGACTTCCAGATGATCCATCAGGTTGGCGCCGACGCCGGGCAGATGGTGCACGGGTTCGATACCGGCTGACTTCAAGGTTTGCGCGTCGCCAATGCCGGACAGCTGCAACAGGTGCGGCGAATTGAAGGCGCTGGCGGCAATGATGACCTCGCGGTTCGCACGGGCAGTCCTGATGCTGCCGGCCCTTTCGTACTCCACGCCGGTGGCGCGGCCATCTTCCAGCACAATGCGGCGGGCCTTGGCCCGGGTGATCAGCTTTAGGTTGTTGCGCTTCAGTGCCGGTTTCAGGTAGGCGTTGGCGGCTGACCAGCGACGGCCTTTCCAGACCGTCATCTCCATGGCGCCGAAACCTTCCTGCTGGTGGCCGTTATAGTCGATTGTGGTCGGATACCCTGCCTGTTCGGCCGCCCCCACAAAGGCGTGATAGAGCGGGTTTTCGCGCTCACCGCGGGTCACGTGCATCGGTCCGTCGGTGCCGCGCCAGCCGTCTTCGCCGCCATGCGACGTCTCCATACGCTTGTAATAGGGCAGTACGTCGGCAAACGCCCAGCCGGTCGCGCCCAGCTCGGACCAGGTGTCGAAGTCACGGGCATGGCCGCGGACATAAACCATGCCGTTGATCGACGAAGACCCGCCGATGACCTTGCCGCGCGGTGCGGTGATGCGGCGGTTGTTGAGACCAGGTTCCGGTTCGGACAGGTAGCCCCAATTATAGGTCCTGGTGTTCAGCGGGATCGACAGCGCCGATGGCATCTGGATCAGCGGGCCAATGTCACTGCCGCCGTATTCGAGCACCAGCACTGTGTGTTTGCCATTGTCGGTCAAGCGGTTGGCGAGCACGGAGCCGGCCGAGCCGGAGCCGACGATGATGTAGTCAAAGGTAGCGTCGTTCATGCAGGTCTCAGTGTCTGGAAGGAAGCTGGCTGTCGATATAGGACTCGACGAGATGGATGGCGGTATCACAGTTGTAGACGTCACCGAGCAGGGCGGCGCGCAGCCACACCCCGTCAATCAGGGAAGATACGCCGATGGCAAGCTCGGCCGCCTTGTCGGCGCCGGTCAACTGGCTGAAGGCGTGCTTCAGGTTGGAATTCAGCCGCGCGTCGTACAGCCTCAGAATGCGGGTCAGGTTCGATGACTGGCGGGCCGATCCGTACAGCGCCAGCCATGCCGTCATGACATCGGGCGAGTACTGGCTTGGTGCGAAATTGGCCGCAACAATCGCCGACAGCCTGCCGCGCGGTGTCTGTGCCTGTTTCAGGCGTTTGAGGGTTTCGGCGCGCAGGTCGCGCAGCATGTGCTGCATGGTTGCAAACAGCAGATCATCCTTGCCGTCGAAGTAATGATGCACAATGCCGGAAGACACTCCTGCCTTCTTGGCAATGCGCGCAACGGTGGTGTCCGCATAACCATAGTCATGCAGCGACGATATTGCCGCCTCTATCAGTTGATTCCGGCGCACCGGGCCCATGCCAAGTTTCGGCATTTCGCCTCTCGTTTGAAGTTGAACCTCGGCGCAGAATATTTTTTTTAATTGATCAGTCAATTAAAAACAGCCTAAGTTGCCCCGGGCTGTTGACTTGCAGGTGTGCCGCAGCGCACATTCCGGCTCATCCAGAGCACCGAAGGTCATCATCTGAAGATGATCAGGTGACTATCAAACAGGGAGTGGATATTGATGATCAGGACAATTTCTTACGTAATGACAGGTGTCGCGGCAGCGGCGATGTTTGCAGTTGCGCCCGTCAGCAGCGCGCAGGCCGCTGACAGCGAAGCCTGCAAGACCGTGCGCTTTTCCGATGTCGGCTGGACTGACATCACCGCCACAACCGCCACCGCCACCGTTGTCCTGAAAGCGCTCGGCTACGAGCCCGTCACCCAGGTTCTGTCCGTTCCGGTGACCTATTCGTCCCTGAAAAACGGCGATATCGACGTTTTCCTCGGCAACTGGATGCCGACCATGGAAGCCGATATCAAGCCCTACCGTGAGGACGGCTCGGTTGAATCCATTGGCGCGAACCTGGAAGGCGCCAAGTATACGCTGGCGGTGCCCAAATACACCTATGAGGCGGGCGTCAAGACGTTCCAGGACATTGCCAAGTTCAAGGATCAGCTTGACGGCAAGATCTATGGCATCGAGCCGGGCAATGACGGCAACCGCCTGATCCTCGACATGATCGAGAAGGATACTTTCGGCCTGAAGGGGTTTGAGGTGGTTGAATCATCGGAAGCCGGCATGCTGTCAGCCGTGGCCAAGGCTGCCCGCAACAAGGCCCACCTGGTGTTCCTGGGTTGGGAGCCGCATCCGATGAACGCCAATTTCGACATGGCCTATCTTGAGGGCGGCGATGACGTGTTCGGCCCGAACCTCGGCGGCGCCACCGTGCACACCAATGTGCGCAAGGGCTATCTGGGCGAGTGCCCCAATGCCGGCAAGTTCGTTTCCAATCTCAAGTTCACCTTGAAGATGGAAAACGAGATCATGGGTGCCATTCTCAATGACGGCACCGACCCGGAAAAGGCCGCCACCAACTGGCTCAAGGCCAATCCCGGCGTGATGGATGCCTGGCTTGCCGGTGTCACCACCTTCGATGGCGGCGACGCCATGGCCGCGGCGAAATCGGCGATCAAGTAGCCCAACCTTCTTGACCTGACACGTTTGCTGCCCGGTTTTGCATCAACGGCGAAACCGGGTAGCCTTGTTTTCTGCACCTTTCATCTCTTCCCGCTTCAGCAGTGCGGCAAATCCATAAACCGGATCTCACGGATTGACCTCATGGACCCGATCAGCGCCTTTCTCGAAGACAACAAAATCCCGCTTGGCAGGTGGGGCAAGCAGCTTTTCAACTGGCTGACGGACAGTTTCGACTGGTTTTTCGACGGCATTGCCAACGGCATTGAGTTTATCCTGAAAGCGTTGATTGACCTGATGCTGCTGCCGCCGCCGGTCGTGATCGTCGCGCTGATTGCGGGCCTGGCATGGTGGCTGTCGAAGTCCTGGAAGATTCCCGCGGTTGCGGTCTTGTGCCTGGCATTCGTTATCAACCAGGGCCTGTGGAAGGAAACCGTTGAAACCCTCGCCCTGGTGGTCGGGGCTGCGACGGTTGCCATGGCGATCGGCGTGCCGGTGGGTATTGTGGCGGCGCACAATGAATGGCTGTTCCGCATTCTGCGGCCGATCCTCGACCTGATGCAGACCCTGCCGACATTCGTCTACCTGATCCCGGCGCTGATCCTGTTTGGGCTCGGACTGGCACCCGGTCTGGTGACCACGGTCATCTTTTCAATTGCCGCACCTATCCGATTGACCCATCTCGGCATCACCTCGGTGCCGAAGCAGCTGATTGAAGCCGGTCAGGCATTCGGTGCAACCAAGTGGCAGTTGCTGAAAAAGGTCGAACTGCCTGCTGCCATGCCGACCATCATGGCCGGGCTGACCCAGTGCATCATGCTGTCGCTGTCCATGGTGGTGATTGCAGCACTGATCGGCGCCAACGGGCTGGGCAAGCCGGTGGTCCGCGCCTTGAACACGGTCAACATCCCGATGGGGATTGAAGCCGGTCTCGCCATCGTGGCGGTCGCCATCATGCTGGACCGCATCTGCCGCATACAGGAACCCGGCAATGGGGGGCAGAGCAAATGACCAACACCGCTGTCAGTTTCAGGAACGTCGATATCATTTTCGGGGACAACAAGGCAGAAGCGCTGCGGCTGCTGGACAACGGAGCGACCCGCCAGGAGATCAACGAAAAGACCGGCGCTGTGCTCGGCGTGGCCGGGGCTTCGCTCGATGTGGCAGAAGGTGAGATATTTGTTCTCATGGGCCTGTCCGGATCCGGCAAGTCCACCCTGCTGCGCGCGGTCAACCGCCTCAATCAGACCGCCCGCGGCGAGGTGGTCGTGTCGACCGACGGCGCATCGGTCGATGTGGCCTCGTGCAGTGATCTCGAACTGCGCCAGTTGCGCATGCACCAGGTCGCCATGGTGTTTCAGCAGTTCGCGCTGCTGCCCTGGCGCACGGTTGAGGAGAATGTCGGGCTCGGCCTCGAACTGGCCGGTGTGCCGGAGGCGGAACGCAAGGCCAGGGTGGCGGAGCAGTTGAAGCTGGTCAGCCTCGACCAGTGGGCAGGCCGCTACGCCCATGAACTGTCGGGCGGCATGCAGCAGCGCGTCGGCCTGGCGCGCGCCTTTACCACGCAGGCCCCGATCCTGCTGATGGATGAACCGTTCTCCGCTCTTGATCCGCTGATCCGCACACACTTGCAGGATGAACTGCTCAACCTGCAGCGCGACCTGAAACGCACCATCATATTCGTATCACATGACCTCGACGAAGCCATGAAGATCGGCAACCGGATCGCCATCATGGAAGACGGCCGCATCGTGCAGGCCGGTACGCCGCAGGAAATTGTGCTCAAGCCTGCCAACGCCTATGTGGAGCAGTTCGTTCAGCACATGAATCCGCTCAACGTGATGACCGGAGCGACAATCATGAAGAAGCTGGCCAAGCCGAAACGAGTTGCGGCAGGCAAGGCAGCTCCTGTGATGATGCCGCCCGATGCGACCATGCGGGAGATCATCGCCGAGTGCTGGCGGTCCGGCAAAAGTGTCCTGATCGGCACGGACGGCAAGGCCATCGGCGAGGTAGGCGAGACGGAAATCTATTCGGCGCTGGTCAACCGACCGACAGCCTGACTTGTCAGTTGAGTATCCAGAAGGCGAAATTTAACGCCGCCGCGAAGCTGACCCACAACAGATAGGGTGCCAGCAGCCAAGCGGCCAGACGGTCTAAGGGCCGAAAAACCCATATTGTCATCGCCACGGCAAGCCACAGCGCTGCAATGGCGATCAGCCCGAGCAGGGTTGATTGCGCCCCAAAAAACGCAAACGACCAGGTGAAGTTCAGCGCCAGCTGCACAAAGAACACCATCAGCGCGGAACTGGCCTCGCCGGCAAAGCCGCCACCGGCGCGCCATACGCGCCAGGCTGCGACACCCATCATGATGTATAGAACCGTCCATACCGGCGCGAACACCCAGCCTGGCGGTGTCCATGAAGGCCGGTTCAGGGTCAGGTACCATGTGGTGACGGATTGATTGGTGGCCCATCCCGCAATGCTGCCGACGGCAAGGCATAGTGCGATGAAACCTGCCAGCGCAAGCCATCGATTTGCGGGAGGGGTGGTGTTGCCACTGTTTGCCGTCATGTGTTTCCCCACAATAATGTGACTTGCACCAAGCCTGCCGTCAGCATGACATAAACACATTCCACACAGGACATCCAACCAGTTGGTTTTTTGAGGAGCAATCTAATGATCAAGTCTTTGCTGGCCGCTGCCGCCATTTCCCTTTCTGTCGCGATCGCGCCGGCACTGGCCGGGGATTCCGCAAACGGCACCATCAAGATGGAAAGCGCCCATGATGCGGCCACCACGCTGGACCGGCTGGAGGCGATCTTCAAGGAAAAGGGCATCACCGTGTTTGCCCGGGTGGACCATGCTGCGGGTGCCAAGAAGATCGGCGAGGACATGGCGCCGACGCAACTGCTGCTGTTCGGCAATCCCAAACTCGGCACGCCGTTGATGAAGGTCAACCGCGAAGCCGGTTTCGACCTGCCGATGAAAGCGCTCGCCTGGACCGATGATGCCGGCAAGACCTGGCTTGCGGTCACCGACCCCGCCGCCCTGAAGTCGCGCTACGGGCTGGACGATGCGGCGCCGGTGATCGAGAAGATGACCGGGGCCGTGACTGCCATGGGCAAGAAGGCCACCTCGAAAGAGTAGAGCCGGAAAGGCTCTAGTCGGGCGTCGGGCCCACCGTGTTGCGCAGGCGTCCGATGCCCTCCAGCATGACGTCGACCACGTCGCCCTCCTTCAGGGCGCCGGTGGTGCCGGCAGTGCCGGTGTAGATCACATCACCCGGCTCCAGGGTCATGTAGCGCGACAGTTCGGAAATGATCTTGGCGGAGGAGTGAATCATCTGCCTGGTCGAGCCCTTCTGAACGGTCTTGCCGTTGACCTGGGTCTCGAACTTCAGGTTGTCGATGGTCAGGCCTGGCGATATCCATGGCCCCAACGGCGCAAACGTGTCGGAGCCCTTGGATTTCAGGACGGTGAAGCCGCCTGACCCGAAGCTGCGCTCGGTAATGTCGTTGCCGGCGGTGACGCCGAAGACAAACGACAGCGCGTCCTTTTCCGAGACGTTCCTGGCCCTGGCTCCCATGACGATCACCATCTCGCCTTCATAGTGCAGGTTGGTCGAGCCTTTGGGCGGGACAATGGTGTCCTCGTGGCCAATGACGGAAGACGGCAGCTTGGCGAAAAACTGCAGGTCGCCGCCGGACCCGCCATGGCTCTTGTAGTTGAGCGCAATGCCGATCACCTTGCCCGGTATGACTGGCGCCAGCACCTTGACGTCCTCGAGCGGAATGATGTTGCCGGTGACGACGGTGTCCTTGTCGAAGAAGCTGCCTGTCAGCGTATGGACACCGCCGAACGAGATGAAGCCGTAGTGGACCTTGCCTTCGTGCTCGAAGCGGCCGAAGCGCAATGGCCCGTCATCGCCGGCCGTTATCTGTGCCAGTGCAGGTGCGCACAGGCAGACCAGCAGGGCCAGGCCGGCAAGCGCAGTTCTGACGTGTTGAAACATAGTTTTGCTCTAGATCAGGGGCGTTGTGTTCGTGGCCGTTGCCCAGAACAATAACCCGCCGACGCATGCGATGAACAGGCCGCCCATGAACTTCAGACCGAAAGCAGTGCGGTCCAGCCAGACCGCATTGTTGCCGGAGTAGCTAAGGGCCAGGTCGCGCGACTTGACCGCGATGCTGGCGATGATCGAAACCGTGATGGCGGTTCCCAGCGCCATGACGAACGTTGCCGCCACGCCGGCCCAGTACAGGCCCAGGGCGGAGGAGAACAGCAGCACCAGGATGCCGCCGGTGCACGGTCTCAGGCCGACGGCAAAGGAAATGGTGATGGCTTTCCATACATCCAATGGTTGATCGAGCTCACTGGCCGACGGCATGTGGGCATGGCCGCAACCGCAGTCGGGACCGTGGTCATGGTCATGATGATGGTCGTGATGGTGGTGGTGGTCGTGATGGTTGTGGTGGTCGTGATGATGGCCGACCGGAGCTGCAACGATGGTTGCGGCAGGCGCAAAACGCGGGCGCACGGCCTGCCAGACCAGCCAGATGCCGGTCAACGCGATCAATCCATAGCTTGTCGCCTCCAGGGCGATCGCAGTTGATTTGGCCATGCTGGCCGCTGTGGTAACCGTCAGCAGCAGGGCAGACACTAGGACAACAGCGGTTGTCGCCTGGAACATCGCCGCCATGAACGAGACCATCACGCCGCGCCTCAGCTGGCGCTCGTTGGCCAGCAGCCAGGCCGAGATAACCGCCTTGCCGTGGCCGGGACCCGCCGCATGCAGGATGCCGTACACAAAACTCAATGCCATCAAGGTCAGCGCCGCCGACCAGGCAGAGCCGCGCTTCATTGTGTTCAACGCCGCAGACATCTTGCCGTAAAACGCTCGCTGCTGCGCCTTGATCCAGCCAGCCGGGTCACCGGTGAGGGTTGGAGTGGTATCGGCGCCAGCGGCATTCTTGCGGCGCTGCAGCAAAAGCTGGCCAGGCTTCACCTTCGAGGTTTCGGCCGTGTCGGCCTGGGCCACAATGACAGATGTGGGGGCATTTGCGTATGCCTGCCACCCGGGCAGATAGGCGACAGCAAGCGCAAGCAGGACAAAAACAAAGCGGATCAAGGCTCACCCCTCGCGGTTAGCTGGCTGCAGGTTTGCAGGACACCGAAACCGGCTGCGCGAACAACGAGCCGAAGTCCTGTGGCTGTTCCGGCTGCCATTCCACCGGCTTTTCCGCCAGTTCCTGCCTTGTTCGTTCAATATTTTCATCAAATGCCAAAACACCGACATTGATGGCACAGCCTTTCGGCAGATTGCCGACAGCTGAAACGGTCTCACCCTTGATGTAGTCAAAGGCAATGAAAAAATCCGGGTCATAAATCTTGTAGGTGAAATTAGCGGTTTTGAGGTCAACCGGCGCAGCAAACGGCACGATAAACACCATTGACAGCCGGCCTTGGTCGTTGATGCGTTGGCCGTACTCGGTGACATTTGCGTAGGGTATGTCCCTGCCATTGGCTTTTGCGGCGGTGAAGTATCGGAATTCCTTAAGGGCCCTGATGTTTTCCGCCACCACCGGTTGCAGTTCCGATGCGGTGTAAATGCCATCATTGTCGGCATCCATGCCTTCGGTGGCAGCTTCGGTGTAACCCTGGTCGAAGATCCATTCCACATGGATGGCCGTGGCGCGGCCCTGATCATCCAGAAGTATATCGGAACGCATGTCCGACCAGACGTGCGGGTGTGCGGACAAAGGTTGCGAAAACAGGCCGGCCGCAGCCATCAGGCCAGAAACGGCTGCGATGTGTTTTTTCGACAATGCGATCATCAAGCGATCCGTTTGCAGGAAGCCGGAATTTCAGTTGTTAACTGCCGTTTGCAGCAAAATCGTGTTTGGACCGGGCATTATTACGCAACAAATCTGATTTGCAAATTAACATTGGAACAGGTTAGTCGGTTGCCGCAGTGCTCATGTTGTCGGGAGTTGTAGCAGAATTCAGCAGAAATCCTAGATGTCAGAGGAAAATTGTGCAGTCAATCATGGGCCTTGTTCTAACATATATGTGACAGTGAATTGCCCGGTTGGCTGTTGCATCCCGGTGCATTTACCAGCACTTTCGGGCAAATTCACACGAGCACGGTTTCAGACAAGGAAAACATGGGACTGGACGTATCAATCTGGGCGGCATTCTTCGCCGGACTGCTGAGCTTTCTGAGCCCGTGCGTTCTGCCGCTGGTTCCGCCTTATCTGTGTTTCATTGCCGGGACGTCGCTGGAAGAGCTGACCGGAGAGTCTGAAACCGATCACTCCGTGCAGAGCAAGGCTTTGGCCGCGTCGGTGCTGTTCGTGCTTGGATTTTCGACGGTCTTCATCGCGCTTGGTGCATCCGCCAGTGTGATCGGGCAGTGGCTGAGGGAGGCGACCACCTGGGAAATCACTGTCGGCAGCATGAATTTTCCGGTTCTGACATCGGTTGCCGGTGTCATCATCATTGTCATGGGGCTGCATTTTCTAGGCGCCTTCCGCATCGGGTTTCTGTCCCGCGAAGTGCGCTATCAGCAGGAGGCAAAACCGGTCGGGCTGTTCGGCGCCTACGCCATCGGGCTGGCCTTCGCGCTCGGCTGGACGCCGTGCATCGGCCCGGTTCTGGCGGCCATCCTGACGGTTGCCGGTTCCGCTGACAGCGTGACGAAGGGGGCGGGCCTACTGGCTATTTATTCTGCCGGGCTTGGGGTGCCGTTCCTGCTGGCAGCCGTTGCCATGCCGCAGTTCCTGGTGTTCATGAAGAAGTTTCGCCGTCATCTCGGCCTGGTCGAGAAAACCATGGGCGGCATGCTGGTGGTGACCGGTGTGATGTTCCTGACCGGGACGTTTACCGCGCTGTCGTACTGGATGATCGAAACTTTCCCCGGCCTTGCGACCTTGGGGTAGAGTTGTCTCCATTCACTTGTGTTTGAATGGGAGAGCGACATGAAAGTGACTATCGACATCGACTGCACGCCGGAAGAGGCACGTGCGTTTTTCGGCCTGCCGGACGTGCAGCCCATACAAAAGGCCATGATGGACAAATTGCAGGCGCAGATGGAAAGCCAGATGGACCAGCTTGACCCGGCCGAAATCATGAAGACCTGGATGACGCCGGGCATTGAGGGGTTCGGCCAGTTCCAGAAGGCCATGTGGGCGGCCGCCACCAGCGGGTCGTCGGGTAAGCAGGAGAAGGAGTGAGTGCAGCGGTTGCCAGCTAACAACAGACAAAGTTGTTGACATCCAATGACAGAGACACTGGGCATCGGTTTGCCAGTCGACCTGCTTCGATCAACCGTTGCGTAAGGACAGAAACCCGTGAGTTACTTTCCACATGTCTTTGAAGACGAGATCTCTCTGCATGGCGTCGGTAAGTCTCGCGTAGTTACCTATAAGGTCCTGTTCATGCCGCCTCGCTTTGAGCATGAGCTACCGTTCGAAGAGTTCCCGAGGCTGCGGGTTGAGGGAGAGATTGCTGACGTGCCTGTGCGCGGGGCATGGATGCCTGTCGGCGATGGCCGCCGGTATTTCATTGTTTCGCCGGCCATCAGGAAGCATACGGGGCTTGGTGTTGGTGACATCGTCGAAATGCGCTTTCGGATTGACGATCAGGACCATGTCGATGTGCCGGCAGCGCTCGCGGATGCAGTTACGGCGGACAAAGCCCTGCAGGCGCGATGGGATGTTCTGACCGCGGGGAAAAAACGGATGTTCGCGTTTCACGTGGCGTCGGCCAAGACCGCGCCCACTAAGGCGAAGCGGGTAGGGGAAGCTCTGACCGCCATTGCGCAGGGTTGCACGATCCGCGACCTCAACAGACGAAGGAAGCCAGCCGATTGAGCTTTTCAAGTGTTCGAGTTTGCAGGCGTTGCGGGCAACTCGACAAGCCTGATTGCTTGACCAGGCACTGACAAACTGGGCTGAAGGAGTGGTGCTTGATCTGCCGGGCTGCAGGCTGGAAGAACCTGAAGGAGACAATTTCATGTTGAATGGGACATGCCACTGCGGCGATGTCAGTTGGACATATGATGGCGCGCCTGTATCTGCGACCGCATGCAGTTGTACGATCTGCCGCCGTCATGGCGCACTTTGGGCCTACGGCCACCTGAACGATGACATCCGGGTCTCGGGCCGGACCACCGCCTATCGGCGCACAGATAGCGGCGACATTGACTTCCATTTCTGCCCGACATGCGGATGCCTGAGCCACTATGTCGCGACCGCTGCCAACCAGGACGGGAGGTTCAGGACAGCGGTCAATGTCCGCATGAGTGAACCGGGTTCAGTTGCCGGCCTACCCGTAAAACATTTCGACGGACTCAAATCTTGGCAAGCCCTGCCAAGCGATGGCCGAACAGTTCGGGATTTGTGGTTCTAAGGGCTCCGCCTTACTGATGCCTGGCGTTTACATG
>JBCCVY010000006.1:0-28272 GCA_039194725.1 Pseudomonadota bacterium | reverse complement strand
GAAGAAAATCACGGTGCCGACGCTAATAATTTCCGGGCGCCATGACCAGTCCACGCCGCCGGAACGCGGTGAGATGATGGCGGCAGAGATCGCCGGCTCGGTGCATGTGGTTCTGGACGCTGCCCATATCTCCAATGCTGAACGCCCCAATGATTTCACCCGCACCCTTGCCGGCTTCCTGGGCACCGAAACATTGCCGAGCGACCACAGATTCACCTCCGGAATGAAACGCCGCAGGGCTGCCTTGGGCGATGATTATGTCGATGCATCGATTCGGAACCGAACCGAGTTCAATGCCGAGTTCCAGGACATGATCACCCGCGGTGCCTGGGGTGAAATCTGGACCCGGCCGGGGCTGGACGAGACCACACGGCGCATGCTGGTCCTGGCCATCTGCGCGTCGCTGTCACGGTGGGAAGAGTTTGACCTGCACCTTGCAGCAGCGCTGCGTGCCGGTGTCACCCAAGAGACAGTTCGCGAAGTGCTGATGCAGACAGCGATCTATGCCGGCGTGCCGGCAGCCAACACGGCGTTCGCACGCGCCGGGAAACAGCTGAAATCCGAGACCTGACTTCAAAAAACGTCGAAATACTCGCGATGTTCCCAATCCGTGACTTCTGACAGGAAACGGGCGATCTCAGCGCGTTTGATGTGAACCAGGTAATCCACAAACTGCTCGCCGAAGCGCTGCCGGAACAGTTTCGAACGCTCAAGCGCATCCACGGCCTGCATCAGGTTGGTCGGCAGCATGGCAGCGTCGGCTTTGTATGGTGTGTCGGCAGGCGGGCCCGGATCGCGCTTGCTGTCGATGCCGTCAAGCCCGGCCCATATCTGTGCCGCCAGATGAAGGTAGGGATTGGCGGCGGCCTCGGCTGCCCGATTTTCAACCCGCGTCGCCGGGTTGTCCGGCGCGCCGATCGCCCGCACCATGACGCCTTTGTTGTCCCTGCCCCAGATGGCCCGGTCCGGTGCCAATTGATACGACTTGTAGCGCTTGTAGCCGTTGATGGTGGGCGCCGCAAACACGCTGGCCCCGGCGGCATTGGCGAGCAGGCCGGCCGTATAGTTGAGTCCCATAGGCGACAGCAGATCGTTTTCGCCCGCAGGCATGAACAGGTTGTCGCCGGTTGCCGCAGAAACCAACGACTGATGCACATGCCAGCCCGATGCGAACAGGTTTGCCACCTGCGGCCGGCACATGAAGGTCGCATGCAGGCCCTGACGCCGGCAAACCTGTTTTGCCATGGAACGGAACAGGCTCATGACGTCAGCCGCCTGCACAGCCGGCAGGGGCGCAAAGGTGAACTCAACCTGGCTCGGGCCAAACTCGCACTCGATGGAGCGCAGCGGCAGATTGAGCGCCACGCACGCCTTGCGCAGCACCTCGGTGACCGGTTCCAGTTCGTCGGCACGCGCCTCGGTCAGATACTGAAACCCGTGTGTCATCAGCGATACATCCGGTACCGCGCCGGGTTGCCCGGCATCTTCAGGGCGCTTGTTCCAGTCATCCACCTTCAGGATGTGGAATTCCGCTTCCAGTCCGAACCGCACGCCCAGGTCACGGCCCACCAACTCGGTTTCGGCATCACGCAGCTTGCGCCGCACGCAGAACGGCACCGGTTTTCCGTCGGCGAAAAACAGGTCGCACAACAGCCAGCCGCAGCCATCCACCCAGGGCAACAGGCGAAAGGTCGCCGGATCCGGCAACATCATCATGTCACTGGCACCTTGCATGTCAGCCATGTCAAGGCCTGCGCCAGCCTCCCAAACAGGAAACACGGTGCGATGGGAGGTATCCTTGGCCAGCAGGGTCGATGTCATCGCGCAGCCATTGGCCATGAGACCGGCCAGTCGTGCTGCCATCAGCGTCTTGCCGCGCAACACGCCGTGCTGGTCGGCAAAAGCCAGCCGCACCGTGTCAAGGCCATGGTTTTCAGCCTGCTCGAGAACGTTCGCACACGCAGCGCGCCGTTCAGCGCTGTCCATGCCGGCAAGAGCCGCCAGCCCTTCACGCCCCACGTCACTCATCAGGCAGGCCCGGCTGCCGGCGCCGTCCATGGACACGCGTCACGGCGTTCAGCGTCGCGGTCACGCCACACCGTCTGCCAGTCGGCGTCCGGCGCTATGGCGTCAACGGCAACGGGCCCTTTCGTGTCCAGCGCATTGCCATTGGGAATGCCCGGCAGATGACCACCGTCAGCCGCAGCATCAATGGCGCGGCGCAGCATGCGCCGGTAGGCAATGATGGCCTTGTCGGAGGTGGCGAGATGCTCATTGGTGCGGTCGAACACCGGTCCGGGGCTTTCCACCGCCCACTGGTCGTGAACATTTATGTCAAGCCCCATGCCGGTATAGGTTTCGGCTTCCTGTTCATCCGGGTTGTAGCCGTAATTGTTGCGCTTGTTCTTCAGCGGCGCGTAGTCCGGCAGGCGATGCTCGGCAAGCCGCTGTTCGCGCATCAGCTGCTTGTTCACCGGACCGGAAAAGCTGGTGAACATCGAATACCAGTAACAGGTCTTGTCATCCACCGGCACATGCCACTGGGTGATCGTCATGTCGTTGGACATTGGAATGCAAATGGCTTCAGGGAAGATCTGGTTGGTCACGCGCACATGGGTGCGGCCGTCATCCAGATGCCGGAGCGCGATGAGGCGCAGTCCATAGTCGGTTTCCTCGACCTCGATGTCCGGGCGCGGATACTCGCGCAGCAACTGGGTCATCGGCATTTCGGTATTGGCCGCGGTGTCGCGGAACTGCTTGCCATAGCTGTCGGCCGGGTCTTCATCACGCAGGAAGCGATGCAGGAAGGAGGCATGCACCGGGTCAATGCCCACTTCCATGGCCTGCAGCCAGTTGCATTCCCAAAGCCCCTTGAAGGCAAACACGTGGCTGTCCGGTGCAACGAAGCAGTCCATGTCCGGAAACGGCGGCGGCAACCCGTCGCCCATGAACGCAAACACAATGCCGTTTCTTTCTTCAACAGGATAAGATGTCGTCCTTATCTGTTCGTGCATGGTGCTGCCTTCGGGCTCGCCAGGCTGCTCGACACACTGGCCGGAGCGGTCGAAATGCCAGCCGTGAAACGGGCAGCGCAAGCCGTTGTCCTCGCGCCGGCCATGGCACAGATCAGCGCCGCGGTGCGGGCAATGACGCCCGATCAGGCCGAGTTCACCCTGGTTGTCGCGAAACAGCACCAGGTCTTCCCCGAGCAGGCGCACCGGTACGACGGGTCGCGGACCTTCAAGTTCGTCGCTCAGGGCGGCGGGTTGCCAGTACTGCCGCATCAACCGGCCGCATGGTGTGCCGGCGCCGGTCTGGGTGATGAGATCGTTGATGTCTTTCGACAGCATGAGTGCACGTCCTGTTCTGTATCCCGGCCCGATACGTTAGGCAGGCAAAACCCGCTAGGCAAGGCTTGCTGAAGCCGGAGATTGCAGGTTGTATGCGGATCATAAACCAACACCGAGTTAAACCAGGGTCAGGGCACTTATCGTGAGCACAAAACCATATCTGATCGCCGGCGGTGGCATAGGCGGCTTCGCCACGGCGCTGGCGCTGGCGCGAAAAGGCATCGAGAGCATCGTCATCGAGCGCGACGACGAACTGCGCGAAGCCGGCGCCGGCATCCAGCTGGGGCCGAACGGGTTCCGCATGTTCGAAACCCTGGGCATCACCGACGCGATACGGGCCAATGCGGTGTTTCCCGAGGCGCTGGTCATGATGGACGCGCTTGACGGCGCACAGGTGACCCGGGTGCCGCTCAACACAGCTGAGTTCAATGACCGTTTTCACCACCCCTATGGCGTGATCTACCGGCCTGACCTGCATGACAGCTTCATCGACGCTGCCAAGGGCTCAGGCAAGGTGGAAGTCCGGCTGGCGTCGAAAGTGGAATCCTATGAAGACACCGGCGATGCCGTGCGCGCCACGCTTGGCGACGGCAGCACAATCGAGGGGTGTGCGCTGATCGGTGCCGACGGGTTGTGGTCGAACGTGCGCGAGACAATCGTGGCCGACGGCCGCCCGCGGGTTTCCGGTCACATTGCCTACCGCGCCGTGCTGCCGGAGGCTGAGGTGCCGGAACCGAACCACCGGAACGAGGTGATCCTGTGGGCTGGGCCCAAGACCCATCTTGTGCATTACCCGCTGCACCGCGGTGAGATTTTCAATCTTGTGTCGGTGTTTCATTCCGACGCCCACGAGGAAGGCTGGGATGTGTATGGCGATATCGACGAGCTGAACAACCGGTTTGCCGGCCAGCGCTCCGAGGTGATGGGCATGCTCGAAAAGATCGAAAGCTGGCGCATGTGGGTGCTGTGCGATCGCGACCCGGTCAAGAACTGGAGCAAGGGCCGTGTCACCCTGCTCGGCGACGCAGCGCATCCGATGCTGCAGTATCTGGCGCAGGGCGCCTGCATGGCGACCGAGGATGCGGTATGCCTGGCGCATCATGTGACAGCGCACAGTGATCCGGCGGACGCTTTTGCCGCCTACCAGGCAGACCGGTATCTGCGCACTGCACGGGTGCAGATGACGGCCAGGTTTTACGGCGACATCTATCACGCTGCCGGACCGGTGGCGGAACTCAGGCAGATGATGTTGTCGGGCCGGTCGCCGGAACAGGCCTATGACGGAATGAGCTGGCTGTATTCCGGCGTCAATGCACAGGGTCAGCAGATCCTGTCGTAAACCGTTCCACAACAAAGCGATTGCCAAGGCAAAACCGGGTGATAGGATCAACCCGACGCTGAACCTGCCTTCCACGGCAATCATTCAAAATATGAGTATCAGGGAGTAGACACATGATCCGCAAAATTCTCGCCGGCGCGCTGGCGCTTGGCATCTCGGCAACGGCAACCGCAGCCATAGCCGCCGACAAGGTGAAGATCGGCGTCATCACGACACTGACCACACCGGCAGCGGTTCTCGGCGAAGAACAGATGAACGGGATCAACCTGGCCATGGAACATCTGGGCGGCAAGATGGGCAACACCGAAGTTGAGATTATCGCTGAAGACGACGGCTTCCGCCCGGACATAGGCAAGCAGAAGGCGGACAAGCTGGTGTCCCAGGATGATGTCGACATCGTGACCGGCATCATCTGGTCACATGTTCTCTTGGCTTCGAAGAAGTCCATTCTGGAGGGCGGCAAGTTCCTGATCGGTGCCAATGCCGGCACATCGCATGTGGCAGGCAAGGAATGCCACGAGAACTTCTTCTCGTCCTCCTGGCAGAATGACATGGTGCCAAAGGCGCTCGGTGAGGTGCTCAATCAGCGCGGCGTGAAATCGCTCTACATCATGGCGCCGAACTATGCTGCCGGCAAAGACATGGTGGCCGGTGTGAAAAGCTCGTTCAAGGGCGAGATCAAGGGTGAGGACTTCACCAAATGGGGCAAGGACGCCCAGCTCGATTTCTCCGCCGAACTGGCAAAGGCTTCCGCGTCGGGCGCGGAAGCGATCTTCGTGTTCTATCCGGGCAAGGCTGGCGGCGCGTTCCTGAAGCAGTTCGGCCAGGCCGGCCTGACCGGCAAAATGCAGTTCTTCAACGTGTTCACGATCGATGGGCTGTCGCTGCCGAAATTCCAGGCCGGCGGCATCAAGTCAGTGCTGGGCGCCTATGACACCATGCAGTGGAGCCCCGATCTGGACAATGAAGCCAACAAGAAGTTCGTCGCTGACTATCGCGCCAAGCATGACCGCTATCCGAGCTTCTACGCCGCCCAGGCCTATGACGCGATCAACCTGATAAATTCAGCCGTTGTCGCCACCAACGGCAACGTCAAGGACAAGGATGCGTTCCGGGCCGAGCTGAAGAAAGCCAACTACAAGTCGGTGCGCGGTGACTATTCCTACGGCAACAACCACTTCCCGGTGCAGAACTACTATCTGCGCCAGGTGGTTGAAGGTCCGGACGGCAAATGGACCCACAAGACGGTGTCGGCTGTTTATGAAGCGACCGGCGATGACCACGCCAAGGATTGCGCGATGAACTAGGCGGGATTTCAGTCTCGACATTGCGACCCGCTCTCAAGCAGTATTGAGGGCGGGTTTTTTGTCCAGCGGGGAGACTTGAGCGTTGAAGATTGTAATTGTTGGTGGCGGCATCGGCGGCCTGGCGGCCGCTCTCATGCTGCATGATCGCGGCATCCGGGCTGAAGTCTACGAACGCTCGGCGGAAATCCGGGAACTCGGGGTCGGTATCAACACCTTGCCGCACGCGATCAGGGAACTGGCCAATATCGGCCTGCTCGAGGCGCTGGACAGTGTCGCCATTCGCACCCATGAACTGATCTACCAGAACCGGCAGGGCCAGACCATCTGGCAGGAACTGCGCGGTATGGATGCAGGCCTGGACATGCCGCAGTTTTCCATTCATCGCGGCCGCCTGCAGGGCGTCCTGCGCGATGCGGTGATCGAGCGGCTGGGGCCTGAGGCAATCAGGACCGGCCATGCCTGTACCGGCGTGAAGCAGGCAAACGGGTCTGCGACGGCGATCTTCCAGACCGCCGACAGCCAAGAACTGGCGGTGGAAGGCGATGCGGTTGTTGCCTGTGACGGCATTCATTCTGTGGTGCGCGGACAATTCTACCCGGACCAGGGCGATCCGAATTGGAACGGCATCATGCTGTGGCGCGGCGCCTGCCTGTGGCAGCCCTTCCTGACCGGCCGCTCCATGGTGATTGCAGGCGGTATGGAGGCGAAACTTGTCCTGTATCCGATTGCAAACGACGCCCGGCCTGACGGCAAGGTGCTGATGAACTGGGCCGTGGCGGCAAAGCTCGGTGACGGCTCGACACCGATGCCGCGGCGCGAAGACTGGAACCGCGAAGGGGTGATGAGCGAACTGCTGCCGTTTGTTGAAAACACGTTCACGCTTGATGTGCTGGATCCGCTGGCGCTGATCCGCGACACCGGTACGTTTTACGAATACCCCATGTGTGATCGGGATCCGGTTGAGCAATGGACATTTGGCCGGGTGACGCTGCTCGGAGACGCGGCCCATCCCATGTATCCGGTGGGATCGAACGGCGCCAGCCAGGCGGTACTGGATGCGCGCTGTCTCGCCGACAGGATTGCCGAGAGCAATGGCGACGTGGCCGCGGCGCTCAAGGCCTACGAAACAGAACGCCTGCCTGCCACCTCGGAAATCGTGCGGCAGAACCGCGGCGGCGGACCGGAGCGGGTCATCGACCTGGTCAACAGCCGTGCGCCGGACGGATTTGAGCGGCTGCAGGATGTCGCCGGCCAGGAAGAGCTGGAAGCAGTGGTGCGCGGCTATCAGAAAACCGCCGGCTTCGACAAGGCGTCCGTCAACCGGTAGCAAGCTGCTGATGGAAACCACATGATCAGAAACAGCGCCATACTCATTCTGAAAGCCGACCTTGCCGACCTCGCGGCACAACATACAGTTATCGACCCCAAAATCGAGCTGCGTTGGATTGAGCCGAACGAACAGCATCTGATCATCGACAATCCCTACCGCCCTGAAGACAGAACAGGGCCAAGGTTTCTTGACCGGCACTATGCAGATGACGGCAAGGCTTGCGCTGCGTTTGTCGCGGGCGACCTGGTAGCCTGGCGCCTGTTCAAGCCGCGCTTTCAAAGGACATTCTACTGGCTGGAAGTTCGCGGCACGCAGAATGCAGTGTTCGGCATGGCAGCCTTTACTGCTCCACAGGCGCGGGGACAACGCTTGATGGCGATATTAACCGCACATGCGGCGCGGGAGTACCTTGCGCGCGGATACACGACACTGATGGCAACGGTCAATTGCGACAACGAGCCTGCAATCGCGGCACATACACATATCGGGATGCAAAAAACCGACAGGATCCAAGCGACCCGATGGCCAACCCGATTTCGCACTGTGCGGATCAATGGCAAACTGACAGCAGGCTTTTTCAAGCGCCATCGACCGATGGTCCATCATGCCTCCTGACCGCCGTCAATCATAGCGGACCTGCATCGTCTCTTACTTTCTGCTGCAGAGCCCGGATCAGTTTGTCGCGCTCGGTTTCAAACCGGTCAAGGAAATCTGATCCGGCGTCCTTGTCGCCGGTCCTGATCCCCCATACGATCATTTCCACCAGCATCGGCGCCAGGCTTACGGCCCGCTCGGTCGGCAGGTAGATGAACTGGCGGTCATGAGCCGTTTGATGCGCATAAATGGCAGAATTTACGGCCAGGAAACACATGTTGAAGAGAACCGCGACTTACATCCAAAGAGCCGAACTTGCCGATCTCGCAGCGACCCATTGTTCTGTCGATGCGTCCATGAAGCTGAGCTGGATCGATCAGCATGAACGGCATGCAATCGTTGACTGTCCGTACCGTCCGGACAAGAAATCCGGACCCGAGTTCTTTGAACGCCATTATGAAGAGGGTGGCAGGATATGTGCCGCCATCGTCGAAAATGACCTGGTAGCCTGGCGCCTGTTCAAGCCTCAGTTTCAAAAAATGTGGAACTGGCTGGAGATTCGCGGAGACGAGAACAGCGTATTTGGCCTCGCCGCCTACACTGCGCCGCACGCACGGGGAAATCGGCTCATGGCGATAATAACCGCGCATGCCGCCCGCGACTACCTGAAGCTTGGATATGATACGCTGCTGGCCACCACAGACCGGTACAACGACGCTGCGGTGTCTGCCCATTCACATATCGGCATGCAGAAAGTCGGACTGGTTGAAGCCACCCGGTGGCCGCTGGGACTGCGCACCGTACATGTCAATGGGAGGTTGACCGCAGGCTTCTTCAATCACCGCCGCCGACTGGTCCATCAGGTCTCATGACCGACTCCACTGAGATGCTTTAACCGATCTCCAGCGAATACTGCTGAACGATCTGATTGGTCACCGTTACCTTGAGGTGGTTTGTACCGCCAAGGTGATCAATGACGCGGACATCATCTGCACAGGCACGCCGCATCATGGCCAGTATGCCCAGTCGACCCACGCCGAAGCGCGCGAAGGCAAGCTCATAACCGGTCAGGAACGACGTAAGTGTTGCATTGTCGCGCAAACTCAGATTGATCGCCACCCGATCACCGCCGACATTGATGCACTGAAGATGTGCATGGCCGCCTGCAACTGCACCTTTTGCATAGTTTCGCAGTGCCGCCACGGCACGATCGTCAGATAACCAACCGGAAGTCTTGTCCTTGCTGAGCAGCCAGGTACGTTTCAACCTGACGAGATCGGCAAATACATGATCAAACTCTTCATACGTCGTGATCCAGGAAACGCTCACCGGCCCTTTCTTCAAGAGTTTCTTGAAGCCTCGCCGTTCTTCTCCCAATAGAGATTTGCTCCTCTGGCGCATGAAAGTCTCAATGTCGGAACTCGGCAACACAGCGACGTGGGCATCAAGTGCAGGCTTCATGGTGAAGTTGGCCTGCTCTGCGACATCATGCAGAAGGCTGGCCTTTCTGACCGGGGATATCCTTATCCTGCCCGAACACGTATCCATCATCAGCAAAAACAGGTCCCGAAGGCTTCGGGTTGCAGCCAACTGGCGATCTACCAGCACATCCTTTGGGTGCTCCAGGCACGACAGAAATCGATAGTTGGGCCGCCGCAGCATTCGATCCTTCCTGACAAGCGGAAGGACTGCAACAAGTCTGCCTTGCCGGCGCGCACTCACGACATGCAGTTTGTATCCCTGGTGACGCAGACATTCATGCCAGGCTGCCGCGCACCAGTCATAACGTTGATGGAATCGGGCATCGTGAGAACGTTGCCATAGATCGTTCCAGTCAGGCTGCAGATCACGGAGAGAGCGATCGTCTTCAGCAGTTGAAACTTTCACATGCCTCAGATCACTGGCGTTCGCGGTCATCGATCACTGCTGTGTCTTCAGCCAGGCGGCGTAGTGCCGCCGCCAGCCAGTTTGCGGCGTACGCAGAAACCAGGAGTCTGCTATGTTCCAACTTCGTGTCATCAGTTCCACAATCCCGGGGTCCGAATAGGCGCGGTATCCGCCGCCTGGATAAACCGTTATTTCACAGAAATACAGCTGCTCACCGTTCCACATGAAATCCACTCTAAGGTGATCTGTGCCATTGGCAATCGCCAACGCATGGCGAACCAGGACCGCTGCATCCAGCGGCAAGCGGAAGTCATCCGGCAAAGCGGCCGCCCGCCAGCCACTTCGGTATGACACCGGCACCGCGTACAGCCTCTCCCCTTTCGCGTCAAACAACGCAACCCGCTCATGATCGGTTTTTTCACCGATTGTGGCCACTATGAGCGCGACAGTGTTGGAGAACACGTAAACAATCAGATCGACGAGATCAGCCCGCTGCCCGCTTGAAATGTCCGCTTCGAGGAAAAGTTCCGGAACCACGTCGCGATAGGCCCATTCTCCATGAACACGGTCATGGCGATGGGCCAACCAGTTGCGGGTGGATTTCTTGAGGCCACGCCGGTCCACTGGTCCGCCATCCAGTACGATGTTCATCCCCGAACTGTGATTGGCCTTGAGCAGGCAAGGCTGGTCCGACAGGTGTTCAGGCAGATCATCAAGATCGGTTCCGTTCCACAGCACAGGACACTGTGCAATGCCGGGAGCCTGACGCTGAACGTATTGCTTGGCCCGGAGTTTGTCGCTGAACTGCACGAAGTTCGGGTTTCTGTCGAACACCTTCCGCCACAGCATTTTCTCGTTGACGTCGCGGGGTGCGGCGACATTCGGAAACCGGCCCAAATTCCGCCAGTACTGAAAGATCAACCGCGGATGCAGCACATAGAGCAGACAATTAACTGCGTATCGTGTGATTATCGCACCCAATAGGGAAACTCTCTGTGTGAAGAAGACCCAATCTAACTTTGTAATGTGTCCGGATGCAGGAAACGAGTACATCTGACCGCACAACCGCGTGAACACCAGCAGGAAACGCCCAGGACTGACCGATACCTACACCTGCTGCTTGTCGATGCCAACCAATCTGGCAGATGCCATGCTGTCGACAACACACTGGTCAGCGCAAGCCGGCATCATTTCTTACTTTCTGCTGCAGATCCCGGATCAGTTTGTCGCGTTCGGTTTCAAACCGGTCAAGGAAATCTGATCCGGCGTCCTTGTCGCCGGTCCTGATCCCCCAAACGATCATTTCGACCAGCATGGGCACCAGGCCTACTGCCAGTTCGCTCGGCAGGTAAATGAACTGGCGGGCATCGGCCGGGTCGCGCTTTTTGGTGATCAGCCCGCGATGCTCCAGCCGCTTCAGGCGCTCCGCCAGCACATTGGTGGCGATGCCTTCTTCTGCGTCCAGCAGTTCCCGGTAACGCTGGCGAGACTTCAGCATCAGGTCCCTTAGAACAATCAGGGTCCAGCGATCCCCGAATATCTCCAGCGCAAAGCTGATCGGGCATTCGGAGCGGCGCGGTTCTGCGGTTGAAGTCATAATTCGTCCTGAATTTATCACTTGCAATTTGCAAGCAATTTA
This sequence comes from Pseudomonadota bacterium, assembly GCA_039194725.1. Taxonomy (GTDB): domain Bacteria; phylum Pseudomonadota; class Alphaproteobacteria; order Rhizobiales; family Aestuariivirgaceae; genus Anderseniella. Next base: position 16,826 of record JBCCVY010000006.1, on the reverse strand, counting down.
ATATGATCACTTGCAGATAACAAGCAGTCAGGAGGAATGGCAATGGCAATTGAGGGCGGATGCCTGTGCGGGAAAATCCGGTACACGTGTGCAGAAGAAGCCGGCGGCGGGCACTGTCACTGCAATGATTGCCGCAAGACCAGCGGCACGGGGCACTGCTCGCACATGATCGTTCCCGAGGCCGGCTTCGATGTCACCGGCGACCTCCGGTTTTTCGACAAGCCCGCCGACAGCGGTAACATGGTCAGCCGCGGATTCTGCCCCGACTGCGGGTCGGCGGTCTATTCGACCAATTCAGGCGTGCCCGGCATGGTGTTTGTGAGGGCTTCCAGCCTTGACGATCCGGACAATTTCAAGCCGCAGATGCGCGTCTACACGGACCGGGCGGCGGCATGGGATCACATGGACGCAGCGCTGCCCGGGTTCGCCACCATGCCTTCGGCACCAGACAGGCCAGAAAGCATGCAGGCAGACTAGCCGCTGCCTCAGGCGTCCGGCGGCGGCAGGAAGTGGATGTTGTGTTCGCCCGCCAGCCGGACGACCTCTTCAGGATCAGGCACGTTGTGGATCTTGGTGAACAGATCCCACAACTGCTGCGTCGGCGACACCCAGAACACGCAGGTGACGTCACGACCTGACTTGTTGAAGATACCGTGCGCTATGCCCCGGGGCAGGCGGATCAGGTCGCCGGCATCGGCGGTTGCATCCGCGCCATCGAGAAACAGATCAAAACGGCCGTCCAGAACATAGATGAACTCGTCCTGGTCCGGGTGGATGTGCGGCGGCACGAATGTGCCGTCGGGAAATGTCGCATGCCATGAAAACGAACTTTCGCACACCTGCTTGGGCACATAGGTCTGGCCCAGGATATTCCACTTGATCCCGTCGATACCGTCACTTGCGGGCGTGACGCCGGCTGTCATGTCGATCATGTCTGTCTCCTGCCAGATTACTCGTTTCCAGAACTTGTGAATTTGCATTCGACACCGGGAGCCGGACGCGTGCAAGACCCGGATAGTGCAAAATAATTCAGACTTCAGGCATTTGAAGTCTGTATCTTTTGTCTCTATCGTGCATATTCAATGGCTCGTCGGGACGAAACAAGACGGCGTTCATACAAGAGAACCCTCGGGAGGAGTTTGACAATGTTGAAGAAGACAGGAATTGCGGCGCTTGGTCTGGCGCTGATGGCATCAGCTTCGTATGCAGCCGATATCAAGATCGGTTATGTGACGACACTGACTACGCCGGCAGCGGTTCTCGGCAATGATATGAAGGACGCCGTCAACCTGGCTATCGAACACCTGGACGGCAAGATGGCCGGCAAGACCGTCGAGATCATTTTCGAAGACGACGGCTTCAAGCCTGAAATCGGAAAGCAGAAGACCGACAAGCTGGTACAGGAAGACGATGTGCCGATCGTTGCCGGCTACATCTGGTCCAACGTGCTGCTGGCATCGGCAAAGTCGGTGCTGGACGCCGGAAAATTCCTGATTTCATCCAATGCCGGGCCGTCCCAGATTGCCGGAAAGCTGTGCAATCAGAACTTCTTCTCCACGTCCTGGCAGAACGACCAGACCCCGATGGCGATGGGTGAGGTGCTGAACCAGCAGGGCGTCAAGTCGCTGTACCTCCTGGGCCCCAACTACGCCGCCGGCAAGAACATGATGACCGGCGTGGAGCGCACCTTCAAGGGCGAGATCAAGGGCAAGGACCTGACCAAATGGCCGAGCCAGCTCGACTTCTCCGCTGAACTGGCGAAGGCCAAGGCGTCCGGCGCGGAAGCGATTTTCGCATTCTATCCGGGCAAGGCGGGCGGCGCATTCATCAAGCAGTACCAGCAGGCCGGCCTTAAGGGCGTCATGGACCTGTACACGGTGTTCACGGTGGACGCCATTTCGTTGCCCAAGCTGCAGGCCGCCAAGCTCGAAGGCGTGCTCGGTTCGCGCCTGACCCAGCAATGGGACCCGACCCTGGACAACGAGGCCAACAAGAAGTTCGTGTCCAGCTTCCGGGAAAAGTACAAGCGCTACCCGTCATTTTATGCCGCACAGGCCTATGACACCATCAACCTGATCGCCTCTGGGGTGGAAGCTGTCGGCGGTGACATGAGCAAGACCGATGAGCTGCGCGCCGCCATGCTGAAGGCCGACTATGCGTCGGTGCGCGGCAAGTATTCCTACGGCAAGAACCACATGCCGGTACAGAATTTCTACCTGCGTGAGGTGGTTGCCGACGATGACGGAAACTGGACCACCAAGGTGGTCAAGACGGTTTACGAAAACCACGTCGATCCGTATGTCGGCGAATGCACGATGGCCAAGTAATCCGCACGGCAAGTGGATTTCAGTATTTCAAGGGGAGAACTTCGTGTTCTCCCCATTGACTTGTTTCATGACGGGGTGGGTCGCGGAACCGGTTTTGGGGTCGGCTTAATGTTACTGTGGGATTGAGATCCAGGCTGGAAATGTTGGGGCAATGAGCACACTGTTTTTCATTCAGTTCCTGAACGGGCTGCAACTTGGGGTATTGCTGTTCCTGCTGGCCGCCGGCCTGACGCTGGTGTTCGGCATCATGGACTTCGTCAACCTGGCGCACGGCTCCTTGTACATGGTCGGCGCGTTTTTCTGCGCCACGCTGACATTCTGGACCGGCTCGTTCGTGTGGGCCATCCTGCTGGCAATCCCGCTGACAGCGCTTGTCGGGCTGGCGCTGGAGGTCGGGGTGATCCGCCACCTGTATCAGCGTGACCATCTCGACCACGTGCTGGCGACGTTCGGATTCATATTGATCGCCGACACGCTGGTGCACCTTATCTGGGGTCCGGAAGGCATTGCCATTCCGCTGCCCGAGTTCCTGCGCGGCCAGGTCGAGATATTGCCGGGTGTCATTTTTCCGACCTTCAGGCTGGTGATCATCAGCTGCGGCCTGCTGGTGGCGTTCGGGCTGTACTGGCTGATCGGGCGCACACGGCTTGGCATGCTGATCCGCGCCGGGGCATCCAACCGGACCATGGTGTCGGCGCTCGGCATCGACATCAAGACGCTGTTCACCGCCGTGTTCGCTCTTGGCGCGGTGCTGGCCGGCCTGGCCGGCATGCTGATCGCACCGATCACCGAAGCGACGATCGGCATGGGCAACGACATCATCATCACCGCCTTCGTGGTCATCATCGTCGGCGGCATCGGATCCATGAAGGGCGCTTTCATCGGCGCCTTGATCATTGGCCTGATCGACACCCTGGGCCGGTCGTTCCTCGATGACATTCTGAAACTGTTCATTCCGATCAATGCGGCAGAGACGGCGGGCCCCGCAATTTCCTCAATGCTGATCTATCTGATCATGGCAGCCGTGCTGGCGTTCCGCCCGCAGGGCCTGTTCCCGCCGAAGGTGCGCTAGATGACTGACACGACTTCAGCGCAGCTTAATGACTATTTGCGGGCTCCCGACCTGTTCGGGTCGGCGAACGGCCGCATCATCACCTTGTTGTTCATGGCCATCCTGCTGTGCGTGCCACTGGCTTCATACTTCCTCGGCATCCGCCTGCAGCTGGTGTCGCTGGATTTCATCACCCGCATCCTGTGCCTGGCGATTGCAGCTGTCAGCCTCAACCTGATACTCGGGTTTGGCGGCATGATCTCGTTCGGCCACGCGGCCTATATCGGCATTGGCGCCTACTGCGTCGGCATCCCGGCCTATCACGGCTTTGAGTCCGGCTGGCTGCATTTCCCGCTGGCCATCGCCGCCAGTGCCCTGTTTGCCCTGGTCACCGGCGCAATTTCGCTGCGCACCAAGGGTGTCTACTTCATCATGATAACCATGGCGTTTGCGCAGATGGGATACTATTTCTTCCTGTCACTGGACGAGTATGGCGGTGACGACGGGCTGACCATCTATTCGCGCTCGGTGTTCGACATCATCAATATTGAAAACAAGATGGTGCTGTTCCTGCTCACCTATGCCTGCCTTGTGGCGTCGATCTATGCTGTGTACCGGATCGTCAATTCCCGTTTCGGCATGGTGGTGCGCGGCTGCCAGTCCAACGAGGCGCGCATGAAGGCGCTGGGCTACAACACCTACGCCTACAAGCTGACGGCCTACGTCATCGCGGGCGGCATGTGCGGACTGGCCGGTGCCCTTCTGGGCAATTTCACCACCTTTATCTCACCCGACATGATGGGCTGGTCGCGCTCGGGCGAGTTGATGTTCATGGTCATCCTGGGTGGAACTGGATCGCTGTTCGGTCCGGTGTTCGGGGCGGTGGCGTTCGTGTTCATCGAGGAGCTGCTGTCGACGTTTACGACCTACTGGGCACTGCCGTTCGGCATATTGCTCGTCTTGAGCGTGTTGTTCATCAAGGGCGGCCTCAACGGCCTGATCCAGCGAGGCTGGCGCCGTGGCTGAAACCGTGCTCGATATTCAGGGCTTGAAGAAATCGTTCGGCGGCGTGGTTGCAACCGACAGTGTCTCGCTCGGGGTTGAGACGGGGGAACTGCATGCGATCATCGGACCCAACGGCGCCGGCAAGACAACCCTGATCGCACAATTGTCCGGTGACCTGACGCCTGATGCCGGCCATGTGGTGTTCAACGGCAAGGACATCACAACGGTGCCGACCCATCGCCGATCCCATTTCGGGCTGGCCCGGTCATTCCAGATCACGTCGGTTTTCATGGGGCTCAGCGTCATCGACAATGTCGCGCTTGCGGTGCAGGCCCATGACGGACATTCGTTCAGGTTCTGGCAGCCGGCCACCACCGAGGCGCGGCTGCGCAAACCGGCGCTTGAGGTTCTTGAGAAGGTCGGCCTGGCAAACCGTGCCGGCACCATTGCGTCTGCCATGTCGCACGGCGAGCGGCGCCAGCTGGAAATCGCCATGGCACTGGCCACGGACCCGAGCTTTCTGCTGCTTGACGAGCCGATGGCCGGAATGGGTGTGGAGGAAAGCGCTGCCATGGTCAAAATCCTGCGCAGCCTGAAGGGCGAGAAGACCATCCTGCTGGTGGAACACGACATGGACGCGGTATTCGCCCTGGCGGACCGCATTTCAGTTCTCGTCTACGGTCGCATCATCGCCACCGGCAAGCCGGAGGACATCCGCAAGAATGCCGACGTGCGCAGCGCCTATCTGGGAGAGAGCTGACACCATGCTGAAAGTGACCGGTTTGGAAACCTATTACGGCACCAGCCAGGCCCTGTTCGGCATGACCTTTGATGTCGAGGCAGGCGAGGTCGTCACCCTGATGGGCCGCAACGGCATGGGCAAGACCACAACCGTCAATTCGATCATCGGCATCGTGCCGCCAACCTCCGGGTCGATCGAGTTTGCCGGGCAGGAAGTGTCAAAGCTGGCCTCGTTCAAAACAGCGAACCTGGGCATCGGACTGGTGCCGGAAGGCCGCCAGGTGTTCCCCAACCTGTCGGTTCGCGAGAACCTGGTGGCGACGGCCTCCAACCATCAGAAACTCGACGATCCGTGGACCATTGACAAGGTCTACGCCATGTTCCCCGAGCTTGAGCTGCGGGCAACCTCGATGGGGAACCTGCTGTCCGGCGGCGAGCAGCAGATGCTAGCCATTGGCCGCGCCCTGATGACCAATCCGCGCCTGCTGGTGCTTGACGAGGCAACCGAAGGGCTGGCGCCGCTGATCCGCGAGAAGATCTGGGCAGCCCTGGCCGACATCCGCAAGAGCGGCCTGTCCATCTTGCTGGTCGACAAGAACCTGAAGGACCTGCTGAAACTGGCCGACCGCCACTTCATCGTCGAGAAGGGCCAGGTGGTGTGGTCCGGCAACTCCGCGCAACTTTCAAAAGCCGAAGACATCCAGCACCGCTATCTCGGCGTCTGACCGCGTTTCTTATGTGTTAAAGTTCCGCCGCAATGGGAGTGTCCAATTAACGTGATGTTTCGGCGACTTGTCAGATTCCTGTCAGCGTTCGCGGTTTTGCTGATTGTGCTGCCCATCGCGGCAGGTGCGGCCTATTCCTATGCCAAGGGCTGGCCGAACAGCTGGCACTCGGCCGACTGGTCGTCGTCAGGCCTGCTGCCGGAAGCCGCAAGCGACGAACCGGCGGCAATCTACATCATGGCGGCACGCTCCGGGCGCTGGAAGGGGATTTTCGCCGTGCATCACTGGCTGCTGGTCAAACCGGCAGGTGCTGCGCGCTATGACCGGTTTGAAGTCGTCGGATGGGGCACGCCGGTGCGCCGCAACGCCTATGCGCCGGACGGGCGCTGGTATTCCAGCGAACCTTACATCGTGCATGAAATGCATGGCACGGACGCTGAAGCCCTGATCCCCAAAATCGTCGATGCCGCGCGCAGCTACGAGTGGTCGACACCGGGTGAGTATGTGGTGTGGCCGGGACCCAACTCGAACACCTTTGTCGCCAGCATCGCGCGCAAGGTGCCCGAGCTTGGCGCGGAGCTCGATGCGGTCGGTGTCGGCAAGGACTGGCTCGGCCCTGGACTGCAGACCGGCGTGATGCCGTCGGGAACCGGGTTTCAGGTTTCCTACAGCGGTTATATCGGGGCCGGCATCAGCCAGCGCGAAGGCATCGAACTGCACTTGCTGGGCGCAACCATCGGCGTGGATTTCGACGATCTGGCCGTCAAGCTGCCGGCGCTGGGGAAAATCGGTCTGAGATAAGCCTGTGGCGCCGACAACCGGTCAGGCACTGCCGATGAGAATGCCGGCCAGGAAGACGATGAAACCGCCCACGGCAATCTGAAACGCCGCCCGCATGAACGGCGTGTCCATGTACTTGAAGCGGATCCACGAGATCACCCACAGTTCGATGAACACGATGATCACCGCCAGGACGGTCGCGGTCCAGAAATCATTGATCAGGTAAGGCAGCGTATGGCCCAGCCCGCCCACGGCGGTCATGATGCCGGCGGCAGAGCCGCGGATCCACGGATGGCCGCGCCCGGTCAGCTCGCCGTCATCAGACAGCGCCTCGGCAAAGCCCATGGAAATCCCCGCCCCGATCGAGGCAGCGGTGCCGACCAGAAACGTCTGCCAGGTGTCATGGGTGGCAAAGGCAGCTGCAAACAGCGGCGCCAGCGTCGACACCGAGCCATCCATCAGGCCGAGGAGGCCGGGCTGCACGATCTGCAGCAGGAACAGGTGTTTCTCGGCATCGGCCTCTTCCAGCTTGGTGTCGGCATCGAGATGCTTTTCGGTCAGTTTCGCGGCCAGGCTTTCATGGCTCTTTTCCTCTTCAGCCAGGTCGAGCAGCAGCTTTTTCACATCATCGTCCGTGGCGCGCCCGGCGGCCTGCTTGTAGAACCGGTAGTTTTCCAGCTCCATCACCTCGGCCCGCTTGCGCACCACATCGAGCGACAGTTGCTTCATCAGCCAGGCCGGCTTGTGCTTGACGAAACCGGCCACGTCGGAACGGCGGACCAGCGGAATGAAATCGCCGAACTTGGTCTGGTACAGCTCGGTCAGGCGGCGGCGATGTTCGTGTTCTTCCTCTGCCATGTCGATGAACACACGGGCAGACGAGGGATACTGCTCCTGCAGCGAATTGGCGAACGCCATATAGGTGCGCGCGTCGTCGTCCTCGCTGGAAATGGCGAGCGCAAGGATTTCCTTTTCTGACAGGTCGGCAAACGGTTTCACGGGCGGCGGTCTTCTTGGAATGGGTCGCGGTCAGGCAGCTCGCCCCATTTTTAGAATAATTCCAAACTTCAGTCCAGTTCCAAAAGCACCTATTTCTGTTGCACCGCCGCCGACAGCAGCAGGTGAGTGAATGCCGCCGCCATGGCTATGGCGGCCGCCACCCCGCTTGCCGCAATACTCCATGTCGATATCACCACAGCGCCCAAGGCGGAGCCCAGAGACGCACCCAGGTAGATGCAGGCCGAGTTGAGCGACAGCACGACGTTCTGCTGGTCCGGCGCCAGTTCGATCAGGCGGGCCTGTTGCGGCACCATGAACGACCAGCCGATCATGCTCCATCCGAACATCGCCACCGCCACCAGGGCCACGGGGAACGGCAACAGAGAGAACACCGGCAACACCTCCATCTGCGCCACGCACAGCACGATCAGTGTCCGGAAGCCGCCGACCCGGTCGGTCAGGAAACCACCAAGGATGTTGCCGACAACCGCGCCGAGGCCAAACAGTATCAGCATGAAGGTCACACCATCGCGGCCGAAGCCCATCTTGGTTTCCAGCAACGGTGCCACGTAGGTGTACAGGACGTAGATCGCGGCCAGGAATGAGACCGTGAAGGTCACGGCCAGCATCTTGCGCGGCGCAGACAGCACCCGGCCCAGACTGGCAAGCGAGGCCGGTTGAAACGGCACCCGTTCGGGAACCAGCGTGATGACGCCGACGAGGCTGACACCGGTGATCAGGGCGACGATCCAGAATGCGGCCTGCCAGCCGTAGGTGTAGCCGGCCCAGCTTCCCACCGGCACGCCGAGGACCTGGGCCAGGGTGAGGCCGAAGAAGACAGTCGACAACGCCTTGCCCCGTTGCGCCGGAGCGCTGCAGGACACGGCAACGGCGGCCGCAACCGGCGTGAAGACACCGGCGCCGGCGGCCGCGACAATGCGTGCGGCGAACAGAGTTGCGGGCGACAGAGCCAAGGCGCTCAGCACTGCCGCCAGCAGAAACAGCGACAGCCCAGCACCCAGCACAAGACGACGCGGGAGCGCGCCGGTGAGGCTGACCAGCAGGGGCGAGCTGATGGCATAGGCGACGGCATAAACAGTGAGCACAAGTCCGGCTTCGGCGTTGCTCATCGCCAGGTCCGATGCCAATGGGGTGAGAATGCCGATGACGACAAACGCCCCCATGCCTATGGCGAAGTTCCCCAGCGAAAGGATAGCCAGGAGCCCGGCATGTCCACCCGGTTGCGGTTCTGCGACCTCAACCATGAAACCCTTTCGGCCAGTTAAGTTGTCGTTACGTCAATAATGCCATGGTACAGGCGTGCTGCGGAACCGCAAGGAGCAATTTGTCCGCTTGACGGAACCCTCTTCCGCTGCCAAACACCAGCGCATGACAGATACTTCGCATATCCGCAATTTTTCTATTGTTGCGCACATCGACCATGGCAAGTCAACGCTGGCAGACCGGCTGATCCAGACGTGCGGCGGGCTGAGCGAGCGCGAGATGAAGGAACAGGTGCTGGACTCGATGGACATCGAGCGCGAGCGCGGCATTACCGTGAAGGCCCAGACGGTGCGCCTGGAGTACACCGCCGACAATGGCGAGACATACGAACTGAACCTGATCGACACACCGGGCCATGTGGATTTCGCCTACGAGGTCAACCGGTCGCTGGCTGCGGTTGAAGGCTCGCTGCTGGTGGTCGATGCGGCCCAGGGTGTGGAGGCGCAAACCCTGGCCAATGTGTACCAGGCCATCGACAACGACCATGAAATCGTGCCGGTGCTCAACAAGGTCGACCTGCCGGCCGCGGAACCGGACCGGGTGCGCCAGCAGATTGAGGATGTGATCGGCCTGGACGCATCCGGTGCGCTGGAAATCTCCGCCAAGACCGGTGTCGGCATCAAGGAAGTGCTGGAAGCGATCGTTCACCAGCTGCCGGCGCCGAAAGGCGATGGCGACCAGCCGCTGAAGGCCATGCTGGTGGACAGCTGGTACGATGCCTATCTCGGCGTCATCGTGCTGGTGCGCATTCTCGACGGCCGGCTCAAGAAGGGCATGCGCATCAAGCTGATGTCCACCGACGCCAACTACCTTGTCGACCGGGTCGGCGTATTCCGTCCCAAGCAGGAAATGGTCGGCGACCTGGGCCCCGGCGAGATCGGCTTCTTCACCGCCGCCATCAAGGAGGTGGCCGACACCCGTGTCGGCGACACTGTGACTGAGGAAAAGCGCCCGTGCGCCGAGGCCCTGCCCGGCTTCAAGCCGGCCCAGCCGGTGGTGTTTGCCGGGTTCTTCCCGGTCGACACGGCTGAATTCGAGGACCTGCGCGAAGCCATGGGCAAGCTGCGCCTGAACGATGCCAGCTTCTCCTTCGAAATGGAAACCTCGGCCGCACTCGGCTTCGGTTTCCGATGCGGGTTCTTAGGGCTATTGCATCTGGAGATCGTGCGCGACCGGCTGGAGCGGGAGTTCAATATCGACCTGATCACCACGGCGCCGTCGGTGATCTACCACATCCACCAGATCAAGGGCGAGATGCTGGAGCTGCACAACCCCGCCGACATGCCGGAACCCAACTACATCGAGACCATCGACGAGCCGTGGATCCAGGCGACCATCCTGGTGCCGGACGAGTACCTGGGCGCGGTGCTGAAGCTGTGTGAAGACCGCCGGGGCCGGCAGAAGGAACTGACCTATGCCGGATCGCGCGCCATGCTGATCTATGAACTGCCGCTCAATGAAGTGGTGTTCGACTTTTACGACCGGCTGAAATCGGTGACCCGCGGCTATGCCAGCTTCGACTACCAGATGACCGGCTACGAGCCGGGCGACCTGGTGCGCATGCAGGTGCTGGTCAACGAAGAGCCGGTGGATGCCCTGGCCATCATCGTGCACCGGGCCCGCGCCGAGCAGCGCGGCCGGGCCATGGTGGAGAAGCTGAAAGACCTGATCCCAAGGCACATGTTCAAGATCCCCATCCAGGCGGCGATCGGCGGACGGGTCATCGCGCGTGAGACCATCTCGGCCATGCGCAAGGACGTGACGGCGAAATGCTATGGCGGCGACGTATCTCGCAAGCGCAAGCTGCTCGACAAGCAGAAGGAAGGCAAGAAGAAGATGCGCCAGTTCGGCCGCGTCGAGATCCCGCAGACCGCCTTCATCGCGGCGCTCAAGATGGACGAGAACTAGAACCGCTTGCTTCAGGCCGAGCAGCTCGCCTGCAGCGCGCGAGACCTGGTTGTGCATTCCATCCTGATCAGCTCAGCAGTGATTGGGACCAAAAGATCTGCTGCAGGTACGATCCCCGGGCCTCCGCTCTGGACGACAGAGGTCTATTTTATGCTCAGTTTTGCTGGTTGAACATCAGCCTTGCGCTGGGGAAGGACCCTCGCCACAATAATTTCCGATAGCTCGACCTAGCGGCAGCTATGGACCAACACCTGAGCTGGAGCAATCATTTGGGGCTGTTCAGGTGTCGAAACAGTTATCCTTAAGCGGAGGGGCATATGGCTTTCGAGGTATTTGCGATCAGCGCGGCCTTCATTCTTGGCATTCTGGCTCGCCAGGTGGCACTGCCGCCTTTGGTGGGGTTCCTGGTTGCAGGTTTCGCCATAAATGCGTTCGGGCCAACACTCGGGATGCCGACAACAACAGGTCCGATTCTAGACTACCTGGCAAATCTTGGCGTGCTGTTGTTGTTGTTCTCCGTGGGCCTCAAGCTGAAGCTGAAACAGATCACAGAGCCGCACGTGTTAGGTGGCGGGCTTCTCCATTTCGCCATATCAGTGGCGATTTATGCGCCGATTGTGCGATTGCTGTTCACCGATGACTGGTTGACCGCGTGCCTGGTTGCAATAGGCTTGGCGTTTTCATCAACCGTCCTTGCGGCCAAGATACTGGAATCCAAGCGGGAGATGGGAAGTTTCCATGGCCGCAGCGCGATCGGCATTCTGATTGTTCAGGACGTGATTGCGCTGGTGGTCCTGGCGATCTTTTCGGGCAAGGTGCCCGGGCCATGGGCGCTGCTGGCTTTTGCCTCACCCCTGTTGCGCCCCGTGCTTTACAAGATCCTCGATTATGCCGGCCATGATGAAATCCTGGTGCTGACAGGCATGGCGTTGAGCCTGGTGATCGGCGGTGTCGGTTTTGAGCTCATCGGCCTCAAGGGAGAAATTGGCGCGCTGGTGATGGGCCTACTGCTCTCCAATCATCCTCGAGCAGGCGAGTTGTCTGAATCCCTTTGGTCCCTCAAGGAGGTATTCCTGGTCGGCTTTTTCCTGAGCATTGGCATGTCGGGACTGCCAGACTGGAATTCCCTGGTTTTCGCCATTGTCCTGGGCATCCTTCTTCCGCTCAAAGGCGTTCTGTTCTTCTTCTTGTTGGTGGCGTTCAAGTTGCGGGCGCGAACATCGTTTCTGGCAGCGCTGTCCCTTACCGCTTACAGCGAATTCGGCTTGATCGTTGCTGCCGGAATTCCCGGTGTTGGCGAGTTTCTGGTGCCGTTGGCAATTGCCCTTTCGGTTTCGTTCCTGGTCGCAGCCCCACTGAACAGGTTGGCCCACCCGATCTTCGAACGTTTCGAGGACCGGCTGCAAAAATTTGAGCGCGATACAAGACATCCCGATGAACAGCCCAAGGACCTGGGGGACGCCGATGTTTTGATTTTTGGAATGGGCCGCACGGGCTCTGCGGCGTATGACTCGCTAATTGAAAACGGCTTGAAACCTGTTGGAATGGATGCCGACAAATACACTGCCGAGGCCCATCTAGAGGCCGGCCGCAACGTGATTTTCGCCGACGCCGAGGACAACAATCTCTGGCGAGGCATTTCGCTTGAGCGGATCAATGCCACGATTTTGGCAATGGACGATGTCGAGGCCAAACTGATTGCAACCAAAATGTTGCGCAAGCAGGGTTTTGAAGGCCCGATTGTAAGCCATGCCCTTTATGAAGAACACGCGGAACGCATCAAGGAAGCAGGTGCCGACCAAACGTTTCTGACAATGCAGGAGGCCGGCCGCAGTCTGGCCAGCCATACGCTTGAGGCCGTGCCGCGATAAGTTTTTCAGATCGACAGCAAAGCCTGGGTTTTGTCAGGACCGGGTTACAGGTCATCCGTTGATTACGGTCACTTCCTCCGCTTTTCCATGTCGCGCTGGAATTCAACCCTCAACAGGTGGAAAACGGTCAGGGCAGAATGGCGCAACGAATTTGATGCGTGCCCATCACAGTACCGGCACACGGGCCGCAGGCGGAGTCGAGCGCGAGCGGCCGGTGCGAATCTTGCCGTCGATCATCACCGCCGCAATACCCGGGATGTTGCCCATCGCCATGGCGCCCAAAACGTCGTCGCCCTGCGATCCGCCGGGACGGTCCATAAATACCAGGTCTGCGGGCCGGCCAGGTGCGACGATCCCCTGCGTCAGGCTGCGCCGCTTAGCTACGTTCCCGCTGCCACAGCACCAAGCCTGTTCAGCCGGCAGGCCCCCGAAGCTGGCCAGAAGTGTCACCATGCGCAACATCCCATTGGGCTGCACACCGGAACCTGCGGGCGCATCGGTCCCGATCAGGAAGTCGGCCAGCCGTTCCTCTGCCAGCGCGCCCTCCAGCGCAACAATAGCGGATTTCTCGTTGCCGTTATGCACCGCCTCGAGGGCCCCTGACGCATTGCGGCAGAGTTCGCGGATTGCGTCGTGCGGGATCGAGGTCGGACCGCCGTTGATATGGCTTACCACATCGGGCTGCGCCTCCAGAACATCCTCTGCCGTGACGTGGTGAGAGCCGGCAATCGACGGGCCGCCGGTATGCATGATCGTCTCGATCCCCAACTCCCGGCACCAGCCGGTGACGCGCGCCGCGTCAGGGCCCTTGGCCACGGTACCAAGACCGATCTCGCCGATATGCCGGATGCCAGCCGCCTTAATTGCAGCATAAAAATCGCGGTCGAAGTCGATTTCAGGCACTGGTGCGCCGGCCAGCACTTTTGCCCCGGCGGCGCGAAAATTGGCAAAGCAGCGTTGTGCCACCATAGCCAGTGCCTTGACGCCTTCGGCATCCTTCGGCCGGCCGGGCAGATGCACCTCACCGGCGGACAGGAAGCTGGTGACGCCGCCGTTTACGTTCATCTCGATCCAGCCGATCTGGTTTTGCCGCGGGGTCCAGTCGCCAAAGACCGGGTGGCAATGCCCATCGACGAGACCTGGCGCGACAGCACAGCCGGCTGCGTCGATCGTGCGGTCGGCATCGGCAGCCTCGAAGCCCTCGATCACGCCATTCTCGATCAACAGGCAGTCGCTGTCCGCAAGCGGTGTTGCCAGATCCCCGGTCAGAAGCACGCCGATATTGCGGATGAGTGTGCGGCCCGGTTCCGGAGCGTCTTTTGGTGCGTCAGCCATCTGTTCGCCTATAGTTTTCGTCGATCATGATGCAATCCCCTGTCGTAGCAACGCTCGGCTGAGCCTTTGGCCTGCTGCCACTGATGGTCCAGTTTCTGTTTAGTGCATTGGCGGTTGGAGTTCACCCCGTTAAGGCCCGGTATCCATGTAACTTCTCGAGTTTCGTTCAGTTGGCTCGCAATGTCGCCATCTGTCAAGTTTCCGCGCGATGAATGCGGACACCATTCGTTGTACTGCTGGAACCGGCTTTCGACGATAATCCTCGCCTCGACGAGACTATGGAAGATCTCGACGCTCCAAGAGTTGGTCCCAGAGCTTCCAGTCGAAGCATCCGCAGTCACCATACTCCGATGGGCTGCCCTGATCGAGGTACGCAGTTCTGGCACCGACGACTGCGGGCCGCGCTTTGCTGATCTGGGCAATGGAATGGACGATAGGTCTGCAGACACACGCCCGAGCATTCCCAGAGTCATGTGGGACGAACAGCTTGACCTTGCGGCCCATGGAGACAAAAAGGCGCAGCATGGCTGCTCAGAACGACGTCTCGGTAGTGTGGACCATCATGCCCTCTGTCGTTGCCTCGCCCGGTTTGGGCCGCATGCGCAACGTTTCCAGACTGAACTCCAGATCACTCTTGTCCATGTCTCGCGCAATGACCACCACCCGGCTTGTGGTATCCTTGCCGGACCAGGATTTCAGGGGCACCGGCGTGTCGAAGATGTGTTGAACCCCGTGGAAGACGAAGGGCCAATCCATGCCTTCGACATGCACGATACCTTTCATGCGCAGTATGTGGGGGCCTTTAAGGGCAATCAGCGTGTCGAGCCAGAAATCGAAAACTTGGGCCGGGATCGGTTCACCTACCTCCATTGCGACCGAGATAACGCGATGGTCATGATCGTGATGATGGTGATCGTGACCATGGTGATCGTGATCGTTGTGATGGTGATGATCATGATGGTCGTCATGGTCATGATGCGCGTGCGCCTCATCGTTGGCCGGATGCAACGGTGCAGGTTTGTTTTCATTTGCCGCACCGAGCCAACTGGCCAGGTCTTCAGAAGTCGCGCCAGTGCGCATCGCTGAAAGGTCAAATGGCGTGCCAACCGGCACACGTCCGTGCTCGGCCTTTATGATTCGAGCGGACTCGTTGATCCCCGCAAGTCGTTCCTCATACCGTTCAAGTTCACTCGATGTAACGAGATCCGTCTTTGTGAGAATAATCAGATCGGCCGCGGCGATCTGGTGAACCGACTCAAAGTGCGTGTCGAGCGTGCGCGCGCCCGTCGCCGCGTCAGCAACCGTCACCACCCCGTCCATCCGGAAATCAGGCGCAATTAGGTCGTCCACGACCAGCGTGTGCAAGATCGGGCCTGGATCCGCGATTCCGGTCGTTTCGATGATCACACGATCAAAGGCCAGATCGCCCTGCTTCCGCCGGGCCATCAGCGACCTAAGGGTCTGTGCCAGGTCGCCCCTGATGGAGCAGCAAAGGCACCCCGACTGCATGAGAATGGTTTCTTCGGTCGCCTCCTCGATCAGATCGTGGTCGAGCCCCACATCCCCAAACTCGTTCATGACTACGGCAACGCGCCCTGCGTCCGGGTCGCGGATCAGGTGGTTCAAAAGAGTTGTCTTGCCCGCCCCCAAGAAGCCTGTCAGCACGGTTACCGGCAGTCGGTCGTCATCGATCTCCATCGTCATATCGGCCTCTTTACATTTCTGCTATCCTGCGCGAAGAAGCTATATGTTATAATATTACAATTCACAAGAGGTGATGATGGTCCAACTTGAATTCCACACGCGAGACTCGATCGAGCAAGTTGAGGAAGGCACCGATCTTGCGCCAAAATTCGGCTCGGATGGCCTTTTGCCCTGCATAACCACCGATGCACGGACGGGAGAGGTCTTGATGCTGGGCTGGATGAATGCGCAAGCGCTGCGGCTGACGATCGAGACCGGCGAGGCCCACTACTTCAGTCGCGCGCGGCAGGTTCTCTGGCACAAGGGGGCAACATCTGGCCTGGTGCAGAGAGTGGTCGAGGCCCGGATTGACGACGATCAGGATGCAATTTGGTTGCGGGTCGAGGTCGACGGATCGGGCGCGTCGTGCCATGTGGGTTACCGGTCCTGTTTCTATCGCGCTGTTCCGATCGGGAGCGATGCCGGCCAGCCCCTGACGTTTTTGGAACACCGGAAGACCTTTGACCCAAGCGAAGTCTATGGCGATGCCCCCAACCCGACACAGCTCTGATATTGCCTGGCTGCAGTGTGCCTTGCGCCTGGCAGATCGCACGCGCGGCTATGTCTGGCCAAACCTACCGGTTGGCAATGTGGTCACTAAGCACGGTGTCACCGCCGGGGTCGATCCGGTGATCCCGTCTTCGAATGAAGGAGCGCATCTTCTAACGAGATGCGGGGAGAGCCGCATGGACATTGACAGCGCCAGCGCACCAAGACACCGGTTGCGCACGCATTTGGCAAAAACGAAGACAACCTCAATCGCCGTTTCGCGTGGCGTTCCGCTCGCCCGTCGCCGGTCGGTGCCGCAGGCCCGGCCACCACACCCCACGATCCGAGGCGTGAGCACGGCAACATCGCGGGCACAATCATGATACAAGGCGGCTCACTCCGACAGACGGCACAGATCCTCTGGCATATGCAGCGTATCAAGCGCCTGGTGCGTGATCGGCTGGGCCACAGTGCGCAGGGCCTCGTCTCGGTGCGTGAGACCATTTGCATGGACCCGGCATGCGAAGGGCCTGCGACTGAAATCCGGATCGTGACGCTCGACTTCCGG